>CAZHIX010000001.1:0-24899 GCA_964532715.1 Microcaldota archaeon
GCAACCGCAAAAAAATTAAATTCAAAACAATCGGACGATGAGTTAAAAGCGCTTTTTAATTATTTCGAAGGATTGTATAAGCAAAATAATATATCCGTTCCGGGCTCCGATGCCCGTGATATGCTGACTTACATACGTTCGACTAAAGACGCGCCCGACCCGCTCGTAATAACTAAGGAAGATTTGCAGCGGGCATTTTCAAAACGTTATGACGTCATAAAAGAAAATGTAAATATGTTTTAACCCATATTTTGCTTGAAAGTATATACTCCTGAACGTATATACTTGAAATCATATATAAGTAATTTTAAAAATAAAAAGTGCGCCGGAAAAATTATCCGGCGCATTTTTATATACCAAAAATAAAATTTATCAATTCTTTATCGCATTTTATTATATAATTCAAGCGCACCGGCATATTCTTTGCTATCCGGATATTTTTCAACCACAGCTTTATACATTAGGCGCGCATCGAGACCGTTCGCCATATCAATATTTAAAATATTGCCTATTTTCATAAGGGCCGCGGGCGCATATTTACTTTGCGGAAAAGTATCTACAAGTTTAGTGTAGTATTTAACGGCTTCGTTCAAATTATTTTTTTCGAGCCTGAAATAAGTTTTATCTTCTATCCTCTTTTTCTTATATTCTCTTAAATTAGTTTCATATATTTGAGCGATTTCAAAAAGCGTTTTATCGGCATTTTCATGTTCGGGATATACTTCATACATTTTATTATAAGTAGCCGCCAGGTTTTTATATTCCTTATTCTTTTCATAAATCAAAGCTATTTTATTATAAGCTTCATAGGCGGTTTTATCTTTCGGGAAGCGTTCGATCAGTTCGTTATAAGTTTTTATAGCATTTTGAGAATCGCTTTTTTTATCTAAATAAAATCCGGCAAGTTCCATCAAAATATCCGGTGTTTTTTTATTTTCGGGATAATTATTTACCAATTCATAATAAGCTTCAAGCGATTTATCAATTGTTTTAGGATTTTGTTCCATTTTAGTAGCATAAATTTCTTTAATGCGTAAAAGGGAATCCACGGCGATCTGATATTTTGCAAAATCACGAGCCAGACGTTGATAAGCGATTATCGCCATATCGTAATAGCCTTCGTTTTCATTAATCTGACCGCTGCGATAAAGAGACGAAGCAGCATAAGTAGTAACTGGATATTCGATTACACACCTGTCATAGTATTTAAGCGCTTCTTCATTATTTTTTAATTCTTTTTCATAAAGCTGACCGAGCTGAAAGCATGCCTCGGCGCCAAGATCGGAATATGGATATTTTTCGATTATCAGTTCATAAGCTTTTATAACTTTTTCTACCATTACCATTCTATTTTTTTCATAAATATCTTTTTCGCACTTAGCAATTTGAACATAAACTTCAGCCGCTGTTTCAGAATTTTTATGTTCTTCGACATATTTTTTCATCAATTCAAGAGCTTCTTCGTGACGTCCGGCTTCTATCAGCTTCCGGCCCTGAGAAAATATGCCGGGGCGATCGTAATCAGAACTATTTTCATCATAAGAAACCGCCGCCGCGCATGGAACATAACATGTAAAAAACCCGATATAAAACGCAAGACATAGCCCCGCGCTTTTTTTAAAAATAATCGATATTTTTTTCCTTAACATCGCCGCATCTACCTTTCTTAATTTATTATTCATTATAATAAACTGAAAAATAATCCACCAATTCATTTATTTTTAATTTTTTTTCTACCATATCGGATATCAATTTTCTTTCATATAAATCTGTAAGTTCGGTCAGATAAGCGGCTCTGATTTTTGGTCCGCCTTCGGTTATCGCAAACAGCAGTTCGAAATAAGCCTTATCCGTATCTCCGAGCATATCGAGTATTTTAGAATAAAAAAGGTGGCACTTATAGTTGAGCTGGTCGATATGTATTGCTTTAACACATGCGAGCTCAGCATTTTTAATATCATATAGCCCTTCTAAATAAGTCCGGGTTATTTCTGTAAGCGCATCGATCGAAAGCGGATCAGCCTGTACCACTTCTTTAAGCTTCATCAATTTTTGTTGATTTATCTCACGTTCACGCATTAATTCCGGAAAATTATCGACAAGGTTTTTTATTACTTCCTGAAATTCTTTATGCTCATGAAGCGTCATTTTTTTACGCATTCCAATTTCATATATGCCTCTGGCAATAGTAAAATTACCAAATTTTGAAGAAAGATGACATATCTTATAATAAGGCCTGAAATCATAAGGCCGAAGCTCCATTACCTTTTTCCAGTGTTCTATAGCGCGGTTATAATCCATACCAATCTCATATAACTCAGCTATTTTTATATGCGCATCTAAAAAATCACGATTACGGGATATGGCTTTTTGCAGGTTATCGACAGCTAATCTTCGATTAAAACTTTCACATAATAAAGCGGTTTGATAATAAAGCATCGAAGAACCCGGATAAATTTCAAAACGATTATCTATTTCACGCATGGTTCGTAAAACATTAACAAAACGATTAACAAACGGTTCGTATTTAGAAAGCGGATGAGCTTTGAATTTATAATATCTTACCTTATTAGCTTTTTTTATATTACGCACAAAGCCTTCGGCATCGCTCAACGCAAGCCTGGCTATTGCAAGCAGCACATAAGTTTCCGCATCAGAACCGCCTTTACGAATACGGCTTTCCATTCCCGCTTCGAGTTCAGAAGCTGAATTTTTCATGTAATCTTCAAGTTCAGTAAATTTTACATAAAGGGAAGAACCGCCGTTAATAGCGGCCGCCCGAATACACGCCGGAAATATCATTAATAAAACGTATATAAATAATAACGTTATAAATAATAATAACGATTCATTTTTTTTAATTAAATTATCATACATAACATAAATACTCCATAGATTTATAATTGTACTTATCGGCAAAAAAACAGATAAGAACATATTATATAAACAAATATTATTTTTTTAGTTTTTATAACGGATTTTATGAAAGATTAATTTTAAAAATTAATTAATTTCGCGATGCTTGATAATAACGTTATAATTTTTAACACTGAGATGAGAAAAAAGAAGTTCACAAAAAAAAACGGAGCGATGCTGTCCGCCTGTGCAGCCAAGAGCGATTTCAATTTTTGATTTTCCTTCACGCACATATTCTGGAAGCAAAAAATCAATAAAATCGAAAAGTTTTTCTTTAAAAGCGGCTGAGATAGGTTGAGCCGTAATAAAATCGGCGACTTTTTTATCGAGACCGGTTAAATGCTTTAATTCCGGCTCATAAAAAGGATTGGGCAGAAAACGCAGATCAAGAACGATATCGGCGTCATCGGGAATTCCATGTTTATAACCGAAAGAAACTATATTAACTATCAGGTTCGAATTATCTTTAATATTTGCAAATACCTTTGCGACCATTTCCTTAAGCCTGCCCACCGACATTTTTGAAGTATCGATTGTAAAAGTGGCTTTTTCTTTTATCGGCGCGAGCAATTGACGTTCTTTTTCTATAGCGTCTTTCAGAATAAGTTTATTTGCAAGCGGATGTTTACGCCGGGTTTCGGAAAATCGCTTTACTAAAACCTGATCAGAAGCATCCAGAAAAATCATACGATAAGAAATATTCATTTTTAAAAGCTCATTAAGCGAGCCGAAGAGTTCATCCGGCGTAAATCCGCCTCTAATATCAAGAACAAGTAAAACTTTATTAATTTTTTTTTGTGATTTAATGCACAGCTCTAAAAGGAGAAAAACCGGTGATAGATTGACCCTTGATAAATGTTTTGAAAATTCACTTCTACGCAAAATACGTCCAGATCATCTCAAATCTGATTTTTCATTACAAATGTCTGAAAAAAAATTATTAGATTCACAAAAACTTTTAGATGCAAATTTTTTTGAACAAGCAATTTTATCTGCATACTCATCAATGTTTCATTTGGGCAGAGCTCTATTATTTAATGATGGGATATCTGAAAAATCACACTATTGCCTTATAGAATATCTAAGACAAAATTATGTTCGCAGTGGAAAAATTTCTCAAAAAGTTATTTTGTTAATGGACACTTTTCGTCTTTGTAGGCATGATGTGATGTATGGTCTTGTTCCATCTAAGTCTTCAAAAGAGGATGCAATCTCTGCAATAAACAATGCAAAAGATTTACGTTCTGCAGTAATCAAAATTCTTGGAAAGTGATTTTATATCTAAAATAATAAAGGGGCGCACAATATCAAAGGGAGTTGTTTTAGGCGAAGTGCTAATGTCTAAAGATGCAATATCATTTCTTGGTGGTATAAATCCAAATAGTGGAGTTTGTGAGGAAATCGGGCATTGTCTATATGGTAAATGTATATCTGGAAAAATTCTTGTTTTTCCCTCAGGCAAAGGTTCAACTGTGGGCTCTTATGTGATGCTTCAACTCTCAAAAAACAACAAAGCCCCATTAGCAATAATCAACCTGAGCGCCGAGCCAATAATCGCAGTTGGTGCAATAATTTCAAATATCCCTATGATTGATAATATAGCGCGTGATCCATTTACATTTTTGCAAGATGGTATGCAAATAAAAGTAGATGCAGATAATGGGTTTATTCAAATTCAATAAAACCAATAAAAACCGTCATTCATGTCTGTGCTTAAAATTTCTTCATATGTTTTTGCACTCTGTTCTCAATCCAAAATTTTCGCACCATTTCCTATTTCACTTATTATCGTTCTTTTTACTCCTTCAATATTCTCAATTTCCTTTTTTATTTTATTCAAATTCTTTTTCTGCAAAATTATGTGGGCATTAGGTCCAGCATCAAATGTGTATCCAGCAATTACCTTGTCTTTATTTAACTCTTCAATCGCATAAACAATATCTTTTGATATATCATTCATGTAAAATATCGGTGGCCACGAATCAAACATAGTTGCGTGCATTTGATTTGAATCTTTCATCGTCTGGGTTGCAAGAGAACAAAAATCCTTACTATTAATCGCATTTATCATCAGTTTTTTTCTTTTGTTCAATGTTTTTAGTCTGCATGTTAAAAGCAGTGAATTCTTCGCAGTATTTTCCATTCCATCTTTTGAACTAATCTTTTTCTGTTTTTCATCTGTAATTGCAATCAAATCAATTATATCATTCCAATGCTCTTTTGGTTTAATCTCAACCGCATAAGAGTCGTTCATATCAGTTCCAGCCTTCCACATTACAAATCCACCATAAACAGAGCGCGAAGCAGAGCCTGAGCCAAGCCTTGATAAAATACTTATTTCTTTTTTATCCTCAATTCCAAGACACGCACAAAGTGCAGTAGTTAATGCACAAAATCCAGATGCAGATGATGCAATTCCAGCTGATGTTGGAAAATTATTTTCAGATTCAATTCTAATCTTATTTTTGCAAATTGGATACTTTGCACCTAATCTTCTTCTAACAAGATATAACCACTCCTCAATTTTTGCATCATTTACTTTTTTGCTATTAAGCCAAATTTCATCTTTTTGTCTATCTTCAAATATACTCAGTTTTGCTTTTGAGCACAAAGTATTTTCATCTAAT
Source organism: Microcaldota archaeon (assembly GCA_964532715.1). Taxonomy (GTDB): domain Archaea; phylum Micrarchaeota; class Micrarchaeia; order Anstonellales; family Anstonellaceae; genus 1-14-0-10-45-29. Next base: position 5,544 of record CAZHIX010000001.1, read on the forward strand.
GTAATTGAAATAGAATCGTTTAATGCAATTTTTAGCAAATCATTTTTTTTGCCCCAATATTTCAAAATAGCAATATTTGGTGGTGCAATTGCAGTTTTTTCAATAATCATAATCACTACCTCATTCTCTTATTGAAGCATTAAGTTATTTAAAGTTATACGAACTAATTTTAAATTGTGATATGTTATGGCAGAAGCAACACTTAATTTACACGTAGATGATTACACAAATCGTGTACTCGGTGTAGTAAAAGAAATGTTTGGTCTAAAAGATAAGAGTCAAGCTCTCAAAAAATTTGTAGATATGTATGGGAACAATTTTGTTCAAAAGGAAGTAAATGATGAAACTGTTCAATCACTAATATCTCAATGCGATGCGCATGTAAAAAAATACAAAATGAAGAAAATGTCTCTCAAAGAACTTGATGAGCTTACAAATCCTTGAGGGTCTTTTATGTTTAGTTTTAGCATATCTGATGAATTAAAATTGGTTTTAAGAAAGCTCTCAAAAAAAGATCCAAAAAAATCAATGATTATAAATAAAAAAATACGTGAAATAATTTCGTGCAATGAGGCTGCAATATCTCATTACAAAGATTTGAAAAATGAACTTGTAGGGTATAAGCGTGTTCATATATCTTCAAGTTTTGTACTTTTTTTCAAAGTTTTTCTAAAAGAGAAACACATAATATTTCTAAAACTCAAGCATCACGATGATGCCTATCGCTAAAATATTTGGTGATTGAGGTTTTGCTTTGCAACCAACAGTAGTGCAAAATGACTTTCAAGCTACTTGTCGTTGCATGTGTTTTCTAAGCGCTTTTGTGCTGTATTTCTTTGTGAACATATGCACTTTTTTGTTTGCATAAATGCGAAATATATCATATTTATCAAGTTCATGATTTAGTCTAAGTGGATTAAATTCGCTCAAATCATCAAGAAGTTTCTTTTTTTCTTTTAGGTTTTTTATTTCCAAATCTATCATATTTCCATGTTCGTTTAGTGATTTTTTTCTTTCCCACTCCTGTATATGAGCGCTAACATATTCTGTTCTTGGGGTTAGTCTAAAATCATTTTTCAAAATAGAATCCAACTGAGTCAATGCATGGCTTATATTCAAATGTCCATCTTTTATTTTATTTATAAAAAAATCGCCTATTTTATCCGCATTCTTTCTAATTATTTTTGGGGCATCCACTATCTTTAAACACCAACCAATTTTATGCACAATCTGGACCAAATGATGTTTTGTATGATTCCACGAATCATTAGCTTTGTATTCAATTATGTTTTTTATTACAGGATTTCCAGCAACCATTATTGATAATTGTGCTTTAGCGACATATATTTTTCTATCTTCAATTCTGCTATCATTATGTCTTAGCACATAATCTTTTTTGCGAGGCAATTTATGTTTTTTAGGCTCCATAACAAGCGCAATCACTGGTATTCCTAAAGTAGCCGCTCTCTCAAGCTCCTGACCTGTTCCAGTAGATGGGCTATTTAATATAGCAATTATGAAATCTGATTGTGCGACGTGCGTCTGATCTACTTCATAACAAAGTTTTGCTCTATCTTCTTTTGGCACACCATCTAGATTTCTCTCAGCATCTCGTAGTGCAGTAGTCGCTTCAACCCCATACTTAAATTCAAGCAAATACAAAATATGATTTATCAGTTCTATGTGCAACGCAAATTCTTTTGCAGGAACATCTGTAATTCCTCCAATAATAAAACATCTTTTGTTTCCACTAACTTCATGTGCCCATAAACGAGTCTGTTCGTATTCAACTTTGTACACATCTTCTCCCATCACTTCACCTAACTCTCAATTATATAAAAAACTCAAAAAATTTCTATGAGTACTCTTAAGTATAAATTCAACCTCAAAATTCAATCTAAACTTCTATATACTCTATATATTATGAGTTTTCAAATCTTTTTAATTGTTTCATTTTATGATTTTACATGGTATTATAAACCTATAATTACATAAGCCAGTTGAGCTCATTTTCTCGGGGTTCTATATTTTCATTTTTTTAAACCCTTGTTCATTCATCTGTATTTAAAATAATTAATGCAGTTAAATGAGTCTGGGTTCTTATTTTAAGTCCCCCCGCATTGTTTTGTGCGATTATTTAAGTGGGAGGGAAATCATGCTCAAAAAAAAGGCAGTGCTAGTATTGGCTGACGGTTCAGCTTATTTTGCAAACGGTATGGGAGCATACGGTGTAAAAACTGGAGAATTAGTATTCAACACTTCAATGACTGGATATCAAGAAGCTCTAACTGATCCATCTTATGCGGGTCAAATTTTGCTAATGACTTATCCACTAATTGGAAATTACGGATTTAATCAAGATTGGTGCGAGAGTCAAAAAGTCTGGTTAGAGGGTTTTTGCACAAAAACTTACGAACCAAATCCAAATCATATATGCAATCAAAATTCTCTAAATTTAGACAAATATTTACAAGATGCAGGTGTGGGCGGGATATACGATCTTGATACTCGTCAACTCACACGAAAAATACGAAATCATGGGGTAATTGCAAGCGCTCTTGAAGTATATGAAAAAGAGCCGGACATAAATCACTTAATTCAACTTGCCAAAAAAACTCAATACTCTCAAATAGATTTTGTTTCAAGCTCATCAATTAAAGAACCAAAAACAATAGGAACATCAGGTAAAAAAGTCGCACTAATTGATTATGGTGCAAAAGGAAATATTGTGCGTGAACTTTTAGCACGAAAATGTCAAATAACGATTTATCCTCACGATACTAGTGCGCAAACGATTATATCATCAAGTCCAGACGGAATAGTCTTATCAAACGGTCCTGGAGATCCTGCGCTTCTAAACAAACAGATTGAACAAATAAAACAACTTCTTGACTATCCAATCATGGGAATATGTCTTGGTCACCAGCTTCTTGCACGCGCAATCGGTGCAAAAACTTACAAATTAAAGTTTGGACACAGAGGCGCAAATCATCCCGTTCTTGATAAAATTGAAAATCGCGTATATATAACCACTCAAAATCACGGGTTTGCAGTAGATGAAAATTCAATTCCAAAAGACTGGAAAATAACTCACATAAATCTAAACGACAACACCGTTGAGGGAATTGAGCACAACTCCTTACCTATGTTCTCCATCCAATACCATCCTGAAGCGCATCCTGGTCCGCAGGATTCAACATATTTGTTTGATAAATTTGTGTCAAAGTTGTGATTTTATATGTGCAATGTATTAAATATGTATAAGAAGAATACATAAATGGTGGTAAGTATGTTGATAAATGCACATTTTGATGGTTTGGTGGAACGGCTCATAGTTGCAATGCAAAAAAAGGGAATAGCTACAAGCAAAGCTGAAGCGATTCGCATGATCGCTCTTGACTACTCAAATCGCTATCCGCATATAATAGAAAATGAACAAGAATTTACAAATCAAGTAAATAAAATGAATCGAACTCTAAAAGAACAAAAGCAAGATATGGGCGTGTGGCAATCAGAATTAATAGATGCAAAAATTGATGCAAATCTCAATGAATCAAAAAAGAAAAAAGTAATCGTTAACTCCGATTTTAAAGAGGCAAAAAATGTCTAGCATTTTTGTAGATAAGAATATTTTCTTCAATCATGCGCGCGCATCTATTTTTGGAGAAAATTTACCATTTCACTCAACTGATATTATAAACAAAATAAATTCTTCAAATATTCAAGCATTTATTCACGAATCTACAATCTTCTCATTATCAAATTATATCAAGTATCGCTATACTCGTCCAAACTACAAGCATGGTCTTAGTTTGGATTTGTCTGATGCGGATAAAAAATCAAGAGATTTCTGCAAACAAACATTCAAACAAAATCGCTGGAATTTAATATCTCTATCATATGAAGAAACTCTTATTGCTCTATCCGATAATGATTTTGATTTTGAAGATGCAATACAATTCTATTCATTTGTCAAAAGCAAATGCACTCATCTAATAACTTGGAATGAAAAAGATTTTGCAAGGGCAGGCAGTTCTTTGTTAAATCCAAAAAAGTATTTATCCTCTTATGCTAACAAAGGTTGATTTTATGCCATTATTAAAAAACATAAAAAAAGTTCTTGTAATAGGTTCAGGTCCAATAGTAATTGGCCAATCAGCAGAGTTTGACTATTCTGGTTCACAAGCTTGCAAAGCGCTAAAAGAGGAAGGAATAGAAATAATCCTACTAAACTCAAATCCAGCAACAATTCAAACAGACACCTCAATGGCGGATAAGATTTACATTGAACCTCTAAAATCAGATGTATTAAAACAAATAATTCAAAAAGAAAAACCAGATGGAATAATCGCAACCATGGGTGGTCAAACAGCTCTAAACTTGGCAATGGATTTGCAAAATAGTGGCTTTTTGCAAGAATCTGGTGCAATACTTCTTGGAACAAATGCCGATTCAATTCAATTAGCAGAAGATCGAAGTGATTTCAAAGAACTTTTATTAAAAATAGGCGAGCCAGTTTTAGATTCAGTTGCAGCCACTACGTCAAAGCAAGCAAGTGAATTTGCAAAAACTCATAAATTTCCTCTAATACTTCGTCCAGCTTTTACCTTAGGTGGAACTGGTGGTGGTATAGCTTACAATCAAGAAGACTTTGAGAAACTTCTCAAATTAGGTTTTACTCTATCTCCAACTCATCAGGTTCTAATAGAAGAATCCGTTTTAGGTTGGGGTGAGTTTGAATACGAAATGATGCGCGATTCACAAGGCAATTGCATAATGATTTGCAATATGGAAAACTTAGATCCGATGGGTGTGCATACTGGCGAATCTGTAGTGGTTGCACCTTCCCAAACACTTTCTGACAAAGAGCATCAAATGTTACGTAGTGCCGCTTTGAAAATAATTCGCGCACTAAAAATTGTAGGTGGATGCAATATTCAATTTGCTCTAAACCAAAATACTGGTCAGTATATTGTAGTTGAAGTAAATCCAAGACTTTCTAGATCATCTGCTCTTGCATCTAAGGCAACTGGGTATCCAATAGCTCGTGTTGCAACAAAACTTGCTTTGGGTTATTATTTACATGAGGTAAAGAATGCAGTTACTAAAACCACTCCTGCATCGTTTGAACCTGCTCTTGATTATGCAGTTGTAAAAATTCCTCGTTGGCCATTTGATAAAATGCCACAATCTAATCGTGTTTTAGGCACACAAATGAAATCTACTGGAGAAGTAATGGCAATTGGAAGAAATTTTGAATCTGCATTTCTAAAAGCTCTAAACTCACTTGAACAAAAAATTCCAAACATGAAAGATGAGGACTTAGATTTTCATCTCACAAAACCCACTGACAAACGCTTTTTTGCAATTTTACAATCTTTTAGAAATGGTGCATCTGTACAAGAGATTTATCAAAAAACAAAAATACACAAATGGTTTTTGCAAAGGATTGAGAACATAATTAGAATTGAAAAAGACTTACTCAAATCAGGGCTTGATTCAATTACTCTAAAAGAGGCAAAAGAATGTGGCTTTTCAGATTTGCAAATAGGTTTAATCACTAACACTTCTGAAGATAAGGTTCGTAAAAAAAGATTAGAACAGAAAATAATTGCCGTATTTAAAATGGTAGATACGTGTGCTGCTGAGTTTGAAGCAGTTACTCCATATTATTATTCATCTTATGAAACTGAAAATGAAAGTGTGCGAACAGATGTGAAAAAAGTAATCATTTTGGGTTCTGGTCCAATTCGTATAGGTCAGGGTATTGAATTTGATTATTGTTGTTGTCATGCAAGTTATGCTCTGCGTGAAGCAGGTATTGAATCAATTATAATAAATAATAATCCAGAAACAATCTCAACTGATTTTGATACGTGTGATAAACTTTATTTTGAACCTTTGGATTTTGAACACGTGATGAATATAATTGAGCACGAAAAACCTTTTGGGGTAATCGTGCAATTTGGTGGGCAGACATCAATAAATTTAGCATCTAAACTTTTTGAAAATGGTGTAAATATACTTGGAACAACTCCACACGCAATAGACTTATCTGAAGATAGAGAATTGTTCAGACAAGTTCTAAACAAGCTTGGATTAAAACAGCCTGAAAATGCAACCGCACTAAATCGTGAACAAGCAATTTTACTTGCAAACAAAATCGGCTATCCAATAGTTGTTCGTCCATCGTATGTAATTGCAGGGCGAGGTATGCAAATCGTATATGATGACGCTGAGCTATCCTCTTACATTGATGAAGCGGTAGAAGTTTCAAACAAAAAACCCATCTTAATTGACAAATATATAGACAAGGCAATAGAATGTGAAATTGATGGGATATGCGATGGAGAAAATACTTGGATTGCAGGTATAATGGAGCACATTGAGCGCGCAGGTGTTCACTCTGGAGATGCTTCTTGCACCGTTCCCCCATACCGTCTAAAACCTTTAGTGCAAGAACAAATTTTAGATGCTTCAAGAAAGATGGCAAAAGAAATAGGAATTGTGGGTGCAGTAAATATACAATATGTAGTTAGAGACGATATTTTGTATGTACTTGAACTAAATCCTCGTGGTTCTCGTACAATGCCATATCTCTCAAAAGCAACTTCAGTCCCTATTGTGAAATTGGCAACTCGTGTTATGCTTGGAGAAAAGATTTCTGATCTTAATGTGGCTGAACCAAAACTTGATTATTTTGCAGTCAAATCCGTAGTATTTCCATTCTTGAAACTGCCCGGAGTAGATTTTGTTTTGGGTCCTGAAATGAAATCAACTGGGGAATCTATGGGAATAGATAACTCATTTTCAATGGCGTATTACAAATCGCTTTTGGGTGCGAATCTAAATATTCCCACATCTGGCCTGATTGCGTTTTCTCTAAAAGATGGGGATAAAGAGCGTCTTTTACCACTTGCAAAAAAGCTTATTTCTATGGGATATTCAATTGCAGCGACTCCTGGAACTGGAAAATATTTAGATGATATTGAGTTTGAGAAATTAAACAAAATAAAATATGGTGAGCCAAATTTAGTTTCGCAGATTTCAAATGGTCGTGTAAAAATGGTAATAAATACTCCATCTAGAGGTGGGAAATCTTTTACTGACGGTTTTGCAATAAGGCGCGCAACAATTGAGGCAAATATCCCCTGTATCACAAGTTTTGAAGCCGCACAAGCGCTAATAGATGCGTTGGAGCAATCTAAAAAAGAATCATTGAGTGTGAATGATTTGAGTTGGTTTTGGAACATTACTTAACTTTCAATTGGTTAATCCAGCTTACGTCTTTGAGTGCAAATGATTTAAGTTGGTTTTGGAACAATAAGTCAAAATAGATGTTTTTGAAAGAGTAAGTCAAATAGATGTTTTGGAACAATAAGTCAAAATAGATGTTTTGAATGACTTTTATTCAAATATTTGTTTTTTTGCAATATGGTGGGCAAGTAATCATGTATTTTTTTAAGGTGTTTTTACTATGTGCAAAATGATTAATAAGAAATTATCTATGATCTTCAGTGAATATGAACAACGAGATCATTTTTTCAGATCCATGCTCAGGTCTGATCCGTTCAATGAGCATTGGAAAAAACGTCTTAATCTAAACGATAAGGTTTGGTTATTGCGTTGTAATCGGCTTGGTAGAGAAAAAATTAAGACTTGAGGTCAGATTATTTTTTACTTATTTTGTTTGATATTAGATTTTTCTATTAACGCGTGTTCAATTTCGTTCTCGCACTTTAACTCACGCAATTTCAATCTGTTTAGATGCTATTTGTAGGAGATTTCCAATATTAATTACATCGCAGTATGAGTAATCTTTAACATTACTTGCATTACAGTATAAGTAATATTGAATATTAGTGTTATTGCACTATAAGTAATCTTTAACATTACTTGCATTGCAGTATTTGTGAAATCTTGCTGATATTTTCGCAACTTTGCGCTCATTTTTGTAAATTTTTTTGCAAGTTTTTTGTAGATTATTTTATAAGTAGCATCTGAGTCATAATATCTGGGTGTTTTTTTGTGTCTGATACTATAGGTGTTTTGCGCTCAAAGTTTATTTCATTATATTCAGACTTACCCTCAAAACTAAGAGATGATATAATTGCAGTGGTGGATGAGAAACCATATACTTGGAATTCATCTTTTTTTGAGATAAAATCTAAATCAAAAGATGGGGAAAAAATATTAAGAAGTTTAAAAAAGATAGGAGTTCTCTAAAGGCGATTATATGGACGAATACAAAAAGAAATTAGTTATAATGCGTCTACTAAAGGCTCCGCCTGGTATAAGTTTACATATTGGAAATTATGGAAGGTTTACTCCAGAACAACTTATAGTTGAAATAGAAAAAGAGACACCTATTGGTCGTTCTACTGTTGATAGTCAGATTAGATCTATTGTTCAAACTGCCAATATAAATAAGTGGTTGAATGACGAGTAAAAAGATGCTTGTCTCAGTTGTAGACTATGATCCGCCTACTCATTATATGTGCGAATACACAAACTGCGTCTTAGAAAAAGCAAAAGAAAAGTCCTGGCAAGTTCATGTTCTATCTGGTTTGAATGCAGTACGTTCCAATGCAATTTCTCGTCTATCAAAAAATAATTATTGTCAAGCTGACGAAAACCGCCCACTTTGAGTGGACGGTTGATGTACAGGTGTCAGCTTGGCAATCCATTTGCCGAATGAGCACAAGACCCAGCCATTTATGGCTGGGTGCTCTTCGGCAAATCTGATAATCTCGTGTTTTTCAATGGACATGGAATAGAAAATTCTGTTTTGGGTTTTAATAATTTGCCTCTATTTGAGAGTCAAGACTGTACTTTTCTTAAAAATAGTATAGCTTTTCTTCGCTGTTGCTATTCAATAAACAATATAACTGCAAAATGTGCAATTGGGTATTGTGAGAATTTCAGATTCTGGGGATTAAATTCAATGGCTTGCAGACCTTTAGATGATGATATTGCTAGACCAATTTTTGAAATTTCTAATCTAATCGCCTTTAAGTTATTGAAAGGTACATCTGTACAAGAAGCGCTCAAGGCTTCAAGACGCAAGGCAAGAGACGTAGTTAAAGAGATTTTATCAAAAGAAAATTCAGGTATTTATGACAGTTGCGTAATAGATGCTATTGTACACAATGACTTATGTTTGGAGGCTACGGGGGATACCTCTGTAAATTGTTTTTGAATTTATAATCTTGCAATCTTTCCAGCGTCTGTTAGTTTTAGTCCATCTTCAGTAGTTATCAAATCCATATCTTTTAGCTCATCAATCGCGCGATAAACCATCGCAGTGCTCAAATTACTTCCAAGTTTTTCGCTCAAATCTTTTATGTTCTCAATTTTTGCATTATCTATTTTTTCCAAAATTAGTTTTTGAGATTCTGTAAGTTTGAACGATAATTTAGGAAGCCAAACTATTGCTTTTTTGTCTTCTTCTGGGTTGTATGCTATTCTTGAGACTTTATCATGGCGTGCATAAGCTGCAAATAAAAGTCCTATCGCTTTTGTTTTTCTCCCTGCTGTGATATTTACAAATATTTCATCATTTTGAGGTTGCATATCTATTATTTCTACACATTTTGTAGCAATGCCTACAATATCATATTTGTCAACTTTTACTTCTTTTACTTCAATTACTGTTCCTAATGATTTTTTTATGAGTTCAAGTGAGTTTTTTTGTGTCTGATCTGGTTCCTTATCAATAATTAGTATGAGTCTGTCTGGACCCAAGCGAGTGGTTGCCAGCATAACTGGTTCTGGGCTATACAATGTTGCTATAAGTACTTTGTTTTTTTGCATGTCTGTGCTTTCACTTATACTCTTTATATGATTTTGCAAATATTTTTTTAGTAGCTTTACACAATTTCTAATATTATATCATTAAGTATAATTTCTCATTTCCAATACAATTATAAACTGTTTGTGCTATTTATTCTACATAATCAATTTGCGTTTATTTTTTTGTATTCGCAAAACATATTGAGATGATTTTCATGCCAATTTGCACGCGCAAAACAAAGCTGTATTTTTCACCATTTTTTCAGCTTTGTTTTTCTGAATTCTTTTCAATATTTGCGAATACATTTCGTTTATTCCTCTTGAATTTATCTGAATTTTTGCGCATTCTTTGCACATTTCATGTAATTTACTACATTCGCGCGCATATTTCACCAAAAAGCATTAATATTAGTTTGATTAGAAAAGGAGGTATGTACTTACTACTTTTCATCAATGATGGTCATTTTATCTGTCCTTGTAACAAACTCGGAGGTAAGATTGAATGAGACTCGTATTACATTTAAAGTCAGATGCAGATCTGTCTAGGTCTGAGTTTGAGCGCAAATATCGTTCAGCATTGCATGGTCTGATTCACTCTTGTCTTTCTAATTCTATCTTTGCAACTGCACGTTCAGTTCATGAATCTAAAAAACCCAGCTTATTTACTTTTAGTGGGTTGAGTGGGAAATTTCAGCAAAACGGAAACATTATATCTGGAAACACGTATAAACTTTCTATCAGTTCCCCATCCGGTCCATTATTCTTCACTCTAGTTACTTATTTTAAATCTCTATTCATTTCAAAATCTCTACTTAATTTAGGGGATTGTAGTTTTCAGATTGTTGGAATTAGCGAGTTTAATCTAAGTCTTCATTCTGATGATGTTATAGTTTCCGATGGTCCAATAGTTCTAACCGCATCTGAAAACGAACGCAAAAAATTTATACTAATGAAAGGAAACGAATCTAATAAAAATAATCTAATAGATTCTGATTTGTTTTTGAAACTATTCAAAATAAATCTCAAACATAAGTCAAAACTTCTTAATCTAAAAATTCATGACAAAATAGACAATCTCTCTTTGCCTCATTGTAATTGCGATACACACGAGAATAATCCGAAGTTTACCTCTACTGTTCGAATGCAAATAAAATCAGAAAAATCAGATTATTTTGTGGTTGGTAATAGAATCTCAATGCAAATCCCATTTAAGTCAGAATCAGAAATTTGTGAGTTTGAAAAACTAATGGATTGCGGTTTTGGTGTAATGAACAGCTATGGGTTTGGCTTCATGAAAAAGGTGCTCAAACATGATTAGAGAATGCGTGGGATTTGTGGAGAAGTATATTTCGTATTATGGTACTAAAGATAAAACTCCAACTCAATTTCTCATAGATGATATATTTCTCAGTAGTTCTCAAAATAACTATTTCAAAAATAAAATATCTAAAAACAATTCTGAGTCATCTTCAGAAGAAGATTCAACTATTTTTATATTTGTACCTTTTGAAAAATCTGATTCTAATCTAAAAATTAGAATTGATGGCATCTCTGTTGTAAAGAAATCTGCAAACGTATCCGACATGTTAAACGTCATTCCTGAAAATTCCCGTAATTCTGATTTAGTATCAAATGATCTTATCTCAATTATAAACAATCCAGATAAGCACATTTCAATAGTGGCAGATAACAATAAACGAATAGGGGGGAGTCAAGGTTTATCCTCCAGCGTTATTTATATTTTAGAGCTTGCAAAGTGCGCAAAGAAAAATAATACTACTGAATTTTCAAAGGGTAGTTTAAAGAGCCAATCATTACAAGGTTTGCTATCTCTTTCAAAAGGCGATTATCCGATATTAAAATCTAGATTAGAAAAATTTGTTTATGAACAGAGTTATGATTCATTGTCTTCTTTAGGTTTGAATTCAATCGGCCCCGCACTTTCAGAATGGCTTTATTCTGATTCTTCCAAAAGTGTTATCAATGAAATTCAAAATCTCAGTCTTTCATCTAGTGGTGGGTCGATATTTATCGTGAATTTAATTCCTTCATCCGACAGTTCTTCTATATACTCAAAAATACGTGAAGAATACTTGCGCCAAAAAGTATTCAATAATGATCCAAAAGATTTAGGTATCTGTTCATCGTGTGGAAAAAGTAATTGTCCGGTTGAGTCTCCAGAGTCACTCATAGGGGGTTTTGATAAAAAAAGATTTCTTTCTCATCCAACAATGTTTCTTAATCAACAGTCAAAACCTATATTAATTTGTCACAACTGTGCACTAAAATACAGTGCGTTTTTTGGTCTATTAAAAAAATGGCGTATCAAAATATTTCCATTATTTATTAATTCATATCTACAAGAAAAAGAAATACGACTCATCAATGAGAAAGGAGTCAACACTTTTTCGCAAATATTTAATCAACTCAACGATCTAAAATCATCAGATTTTTATCTCATATTATTTACTAATGGTGAACTAAAATATTTTGATTATGTTTGCAATTACAATTGGTTAGTGTCATGGAAGAAAAATAAATTTGGAGCTATCAAATTATCTAGGCGTGATTTAGAGCGAAAATTTTATACTGCAATGGGACTAACAAAGTTTGATTATTTTAGTAGCGATCTTAAAGGTCTGGATAATCTACAATCTTATTTCCATAATTCTTTCTCTGAAAAAGTCTTCAATTTTGTTTATAGAAATACAAACGGATTCACTCGAGCGGATATTTTGAGATTATGTGTTCTATCAATTGAAAATTTAGCTCTCAATTCAAAAGATTTTTCTCAGTCAAGTATGCGAATTCAAGCATGTCTTGATATGTGGTTCAATCAGAAATCTTTACTAATAAAAAGTGAGGGGTTGTTTATGTCTATAGAAGAACTAAGAAAATCGGAACCCATAGGAAATTCTCTAGAACGTTGGTCTTATTGTGCTGGGAGATCTTATCGGTTTTTAGTATCAAAAAGAGCATCTGGTGCGAGTCTTGAACTAGAAGAAATAGTTCGTGCTCACAATTTTAATAGTGTTAAAAACGCACTAATAAAAAAAATGGAAAATCGTTCATATGCTCTTAAAGATGATGATCTAGCTTCATTCAAGTTAAAGCTCGCAGAATTACTTGCTTTTGATAATTTTGGTAATTCTGAATTTATGGATTTTAAACCATATTTTTATGCAGGTTATGTTGATGAATTGAAACACGAGGTAAAGAAGAAAGGAGGAGATTCAAATGAGTGAAGAAAAAAACAATTATGAAAATTATGCTTGTGGGGTATTTATAGTTCGTGCAGACAATGCAAATTTTAATGCAGATTTCAGTCATATGCCGAGGGAACTTCCTGATGGTCGTATATATGCAACTGATAAATCACTCAAGTACTGTATTCGAAAATACATTCATGATGTGGAAGGAGAAGACAAGGTATTTATGTGGCGAAGATTTCAAATGGGGAAAAAAGATACTCTAGAACCATTGACACTTGATGATAATATAAAATATCTTCTAAATGGCAAAGTGTCTAGTTCTCAAGAAGAAATGGTAAAAGTTGCCCTGTCTAAAAAAGATGTACTTTTGTTTGGTGCTACTCTTGCAGTAGGTGGAAAAAACATTTCAATCACTGGACCATGTCAAATAACCTATGGTGTAAATTGTTTTGATGCAAGTTCTTCTTTTACTAGTGCGATTTTATCTCCTTATAGTAGTAGTTCTGGGAAGGATAAAAGTACAATTGGTTCAGAATCTCGAGCGAATGAAGTTCATTATATTTATGATTTTAATATAAATCCAAACAATCTTAGTTGTGATTCACAATTGTCGGCTCTTCTTGGAAACGATCTATCAAAATATGTTTTAACTAATGACGACATAAAACTGTTCAAAGATTCAATCACACGTGGGGTAAACTATGTAACCTCAACAACAAAAGTAGGCGCAGTTGGAGAGTTACTTCTATTTGTAGAATTCAAAAAAAATGATGACTCTAACAAATGTATCCCACTAGTTCCTCTGCTAAAAACAAAAACAAAAATAACTATTGATGGCTCAAAACGAAAAATAGATTTATCTGAAGCTATAAAATCATTATATGCATATTCTCCAATAAGCTTTGAACTATATTATGACCCAGAATTTACTTCAGTTGATGGCTTTGGTTCTGAATCAAATGATAAAATAAAGAGAAAAAGCTTCCATATCGTTAATCACAAGTCTTTGTAGGTGTATTTTTTGAAAATATATTCCATAACCATAAGTGGAGATTTTGCTACGTTCAGAAAACCAGATACAAACAGTGTTTATCTTACATACAACAACCCTCCAGTCTCATCTCTATTAGGTTTATTTGGTGCAATACTTGGACATACTGGTTATATTGCAAAGAAGAAGGATGATCTCTCATTACCCGAGTTCTATACTATTCTATCTAATTTGTGGTTGTCTTTATCTCCAGACTTCGATTCAAAATCTGTATTTTTGAAGCAAATGGTAACCTACAATAATCTTCAAGGATATGGTAGCAATGATGGAAATCTCATTATAACCGAACAAATTCTGATATCTCCAAAATGGAAGATCTATTTATTTGACGAGCACAATAAATATGCGCAACTTATTGATAGACTCAATAAAAATGAAACTGTATTCACACCATATCTTGGAAAAAATGAATTTCGTGCGCAAATTAGTGATTATAACGAGTTTTCTATAACCAAAGAATATTCTCAAGGGGAGCTCTCAGATATAAAATCTTTGAAATACGATTCTTTAGTTTTATTAAAAGACCTAAATCAAAAGTCAACTCCGTACAAAAAAAGTTTATCTAAAGGTATAAGTCTTTCTAACTATCTTGAAAATACATCTGAAGATAGTTCTTTTATGAACGAAGATGGATATGCAATATTTGAAAATTATCCTTATGCTCTTGGTACAGACTTACATTACAAAACATGTCTTTCTGCTTTTAGTAATTGGGATCTTGATACTTCACTAATTAGAAACGGAACACGCACATTCAAACTAAGCGATGGAAAAGTCATTCAAATGTTTAACGGAGGGGTAGAATGAATTCAATAATCGATGTTTTTAGTAAGCCTGACTATCATCATTTTTTCTCAAGTGATTTTCTGACAAATATGTTAGCTCGCCCAGGTTCAGATAATAAAATTCCAGAAAGTTTAGTTTCTCACTCACAACTTAGTCTCGAAGTTTTCGATCTTATTGTAAAAGAACTTGATCTTAAACCTGTTTTTGTAAATCTTTTTGAAAAATCTTTTGGATATTACAATGAAAAACATTGGGATATTCTTAGAGCTATCGTGTATTATCATGATTTTGGAAAAATGAATACTGCATTTCAAGAAAGGATGAGGAATCCCAACTCAAAAAAAACTGAGGATTCAGATCATGCACTTCCTGGTTTATTTTTGTTTGGTTCACTTCTAAACACGTATCTTAGTACTGAATCTGAATTTGACAAAAGTTTGTTATTCTATATATCTTCAGCAATAGCTAGACATCACACGCGTCTTGAGTCTCCGATGGAAATCGGGGAGAAAGTAGATAATTCGTGGGGGAAGTCATTAACATTACTAAAAAATATTTATCCAAGTTTAAAGTCTGCAGGTAATGACAAATTTTTTAGTCTGTGGTTCAATCCGACCACAAATTCTCCCAAAGAAAAACCAGGTGCAATATTTAGATATTTGCAAGACAATCTACCTGAAGATTCAGAAAAAAGAGAAGCCTTATTCTATTTACATAAATTATTCTATTCTTGTCTGATAAGTTCTGATTATTATGCAGCCTCATATCAGGGGGAAAAAATCCCTTCTAGTTTATGTAATACTTTATCAGATTTAAAATCACTGACTGACCGATTTGGTGAGTTTTTATCTGGAAAAAAATCTAATGATGAAATATCTGTCATACGTGAAAAGTTTAGAAATCATGCTCATGGAAAATTAAACCAAAACAAAGATAAGCGAGTATTTTATCTTTACTTACCTACTGGTGGTGGAAAAACTCTAACTTCTCTAAGTCTTGCCTTATCTCTTAGCGAGAATTTTAATTCAAAACGCCTCTTCTATGTATTTCCGTTTGTAAACATTATTGAGCAAAATCAGGAGGTTATATCAAGTGCAATTGGGGCAGATATTGTGTCTCCAATATATTCGTATTCAGATTGGGATCTAAAAGAGAACGAAAATGACAAGATCCATTTCATAAATCAAGAGTTTACTAATTATCCTGTGGTTGTCTTAAGCAATGTGAATTTTTTTAATTCTATAATAAAAAGTTCAAAATCTGCTAACTACAAATTGCATAACTTTGCAAATAGTGTGATTGTAATTGATGAGATACAATCACTTAATGCAAAAGAGTGGACTTTGTACAACGACTTGATTACTAATCTTGCAAAAATGTTAAATTCAAGAATTATTGTGATGTCTGCAAGTATCCCTCCGATTTTTGAATTGTCTGATGATGAAAAAATAAAGACTAATATATGTGAGCTAATATCTCCTCAGTGTCCTGATTTAAATCAATATTTTGAGAAGTTTTGGAATAGGGTGACTCTTCATCCTGTAAAAGAACAAGATATTGTAAGTTTATCACTTGAAAAAATATCTGAGAACAACTATCCATCAAAAGTGCTTATTGTTACTAACACAATCAAAAAATCACTTGATGTGTATCAAAAAATAAACAAAAAACTGTCAAAGACTTATAATGTGATTTTATTGAACAGTACAATGCTTCCCTCTAGACGAAAGGAAATTATATCTATGATAAAAAATCCGCCAGATGGGCAAAAATTGCTTCTTGTATCAACTCAATCTGTTGAAGCAGGTTTAGATGTTGATTTTGATATTGGTATTCGCGAACTTGCCCCACTAGATAATTTATTGCAAATATGTGGTCGTGTGAATAGAAATATGAAAACAACTATAGGAAATGTGTATGTTTCAAAAGATAAAACAACTTCCAAAGATTCTGTAGTTTATGGTAAACTACGTTTTGGAGGTAAAGATTCAACTGATAATATGCAAGAAAAAATAGTTCAACTATTGGAAAATAAAGAACAGGGAATGGATTTGAAATATAATATTTATTCTTCAGATCTGGTGGCTCGTATAAACAAACAGAATAAAGAAATATATAAAGAAAATCAAAGGCATTCTGTAGATTGTTTGCGCGATTTAGACTTTGATTCACTCAACATGCATAATGTAATTGAGTGTCAATCTGTATCCGTTTTTGTGCCATTGGACATAAATATCTCTGGTAAAAATAAATTATCTGATCTTGCAAAACAGTTTGACTTGAACATAACTGATAATCATTTGCTCTGGAGCCAAGTTCATGACAAATATATATCTCTATGTAAATCTAAAAATATTCAGAAACGTCATCAACTCAAGAAATTCGCTCCATTGTTAAATCAATTTGTAATCTCTCTTTCATTTAATAGAGCCTCAAAACTTGGAATATATGTTCAAGAACTTTTCAAATCTGATTCAAAAAATAAATATTCTAGTTTTTTGATGTTTGATGAGAATAGATTACATGACATCTATTCTCTTGATAATGGACTTGATGCAATCAAGATAGATTCTGGTAGCGACGATGCCATAATATTTTAGATTTTTATGGAAAAAATTTCTTTGGAAACTTTGGATATGGTTATACAAAACAGGACTCACTTAGTCGAAAGCTATTTTTTCTGTAAGCGCCAGTTTTTCTTGAATTTATATGGTATATATAATAACCGTCATGGCTTAATCCAAATTGGTTCTGTGTTACATCAAAAAAGAGATAATACTCAAGAAGAACCCGTAAAAGTAGACTACATTGACTGGGAAGGTGGAAAAATAATCGAATTCAAAAAGAAATTACTTCTTTTATCATCTGAAATACAAGCGTATGTATATCTGAAGCGTTTGAATGCTTATGGTAGCAAAATCAATAAAGCAGTTGTTAAATCCATAGAGAAAAAGCAATCAAAAGAAATACGCTATCCTGATGAAAAATATGAAGCTCACCTATTAGAGATGTTCAATGATATATGTTCTTGTACTAAGATACCTTCTCGCAAAGAAAAACGAAGCTCATGTGTAAACTGTTCTCTTTTTGAGTATTGTTGGGTGGATTAATGCGTGATATGTATATTACAAAAAGTGGGTCTATAAAACAAGAAGACAACACGCTTCTTTTTCAAACAGATGATTCATCTATCAGAATACCTGTAAAAGAAGTATCTTCGCTACATTTGCTAAATGAAACAAGGCTCAACACTCGTTTTCTTCAATTTCTATCAAAAAATCATATTCCTGCATATTTTTACAATTATTATGGCGGGTATGTTGGTTGTTTTGCGCCTCGTGAAGAATATTTGAGTGGAAAAATCATTGTAAATCAAGTTCTAAACTATCATTCTCCGCACCTAAGACTTCAAATCGCCAGAGAGATGGTTGCAGGTTCTATTCACAATATTCGAAAAACCCTATTACAATACAATATCTCTTCTATGCGCATAGATACAGTACTTGAAAAATGTCCATATGCCTCTTCTGTAGAATGCTTGATGGGCTATGAAGGAAATGCTAGAGATGAATATTATTCAAAATTTAATTCCATTTTAAAGAATGAAACATTTAATCTATCTAATCGTGAATTTAGACCTCCTTCAAATCCAACAAATGCATTACTGAGTTTTGGAAATTCTCTATTATATAATACTGTTTTAAGTCAGATATTTAGAACTGCTTTGGATCCAAGAATAAGTTTTGTTCATGAACCTTTTGAGCGACGGTACTCTTTAAATTTGGATATAGCTGATATCTTCAAACCATTAATAACTGATAGAGTAATTTTTTCACTAATTAACAAAAACATGCTCTCAGCAGATGATTTCAGAGAAGAAACTGGTTTTTGTTTTCTTAATTTAGATGGAAGAAAAAAATTCATACAAGCATATGATGAGAAATTGAAACAAACAATTAAGCATCCGTCTTTAAAGAGAAATATATCTTATAAGCACTTAATTAAGATAGAATGCTATAAGTTAATCAAACATCTAATGGAAGGTGTAAGTTACAAATCTTTCAAAATTTTCTGGTGATTTTTTTGTGTATACTATTTTGGTATATGATGTTGATCAAAAACGTGGTGGTAAAGCTTTGAAGTTATGCAGACAGTATTTATTTCATATTCAAAATAGTGTGTTTGAAGGAGAACTGTCCGAAGCAAATTTCACTGAATTAAAATTAAAACTTCGTGCGCTTATAAAAGATTTTGACTCGGTAATTATATTTAGATTTGAAAGTTTGAGTTCGAAGTATGCATCTAAAGAAATCATAGGTTGCGAAAAGGGAATATCAAGTAATATCATATAACTCAGCGGATTAGGATATTTTTTATCTATCCTCGTTAAATAACCAACTCCCGCTCGTCTTTATGTGTGTTTATTTATATTCTTTGCGTTTAAATTATAATCATAAAGTTTTTCATCACGGAGTGGAAGTATTAGTCTCGAATTAACCAGTGTGGTATTGAAAT
>CAZHIX010000001.1:24999-66435 GCA_964532715.1 Microcaldota archaeon
TTTTCATCACGGAGTGGAAGTATTAGTCTCGAATTAACCAGTGTGGTATTGAAATTGTAGAAAGTTTAAGAAATAAAATAGTTAGTCCTAGTCTCGAATTAACCAGTGTGGTATTGAAATCTTTTTTGAACACTACGCCCACTATGACCATAACCGTCTCGAATTAACCAGTGTGGTATTGAAATCTCTAATCCCCAATATCCAAGAATACCGCTATAAGTCTCGAATTAACCAGTGTGGTATTGAAATGCTGAAGACGTTGCAACTGGCGGGCTAACAGTAGCGTCTCGAATTAACCAGTGTGGTATTGAAATGCAATTAGCTTAGTTTTGTGGGTTGAGTTTTATGGTCTCGAATTAACCAGTGTGGTATTGAAATACAACTACTTCCGCACGAACAATATGTCCAAGCCAGTCTCGAATTAACCAGTGTGGTATTGAAATCGCCGTTTCCGTGCGGTTTTACTTCTCGTATTATGTCTCGAATTAACCAGTGTGGTATTGAAATGCCAGCGGTCTCATTATTTTTACATTTTGCAAGCGGTCTCGAATTAACCAGTGTGGTATTGAAATCACAAGCAACACCACAAGCCCTCAATATGACATAGTCTCGAATTAACCAGTGTGGTATTGAAATTATATTATAAATACTATATAAACAATATTATAAATGTCTCGAATTAACCAGTGTGGTATTGAAATTGCGGAGTTCAGGCGTCAGGTAAAGTTTGGGAACGCGTCTCGAATTAACCAGTGTGGTATTGAAATTAGTTTTTTGCAAAACTGTGAAATATTGATAATGCGTCTCGAATTAACCAGTGTGGTATTGAAATCATATAACACCTCACACGTTATAGTTTCTTTTACGTCTCGAATTAACCAGTGTGGTATTGAAATTCAAAACAGACAAAAAATATTGTATCAGTATTAAGTCTCGAATTAACCAGTGTGGTATTGAAATTAGCCCTTGCTCATAAATGTATATCTTGTATTCCTGTCTCGAATTAACCAGTGTGGTATTGAAATTTACTTTGTTTGTATTGTGCTTGCGCACAATACATGTCTCGAATTAACCAGTGTGGTATTGAAATGCAACTTGTGCCGATGTGGCGAGATGTTGCGTTAAGTCTCGAATTAACCAGTGTGGTATTGAAATTGGCAGAAGTCAAAAATTTTGTGTATGGGATGCTGTCTCGAATTAACCAGTGTGGTATTGAAATGCAGTTGCTAATTGCAACCACTTTAAAATATTCTGCGTCTCGAATTAACCAGTGTGGTATTGAAATGTGCTACCTCGTAGCATCACAAGGCTGTTCCTACGTCTCGAATTAACCAGTGTGGTATTGAAATGTGTCCAGTTGTTGTTGTTGGTGGTGTGGTCTCGAATTAACCAGTGTGGTATTGAAATTTTGCAAGTATGTCTCTTAGCCCTTGCTCATAAATGTCTCGAATTAACCAGTGTGGTATTGAAATCAGTATGTTGAGTTGTGGCAGTATGCTGAGTTGTGTCTCGAATTAACCAGTGTGGTATTGAAATTAATACCTTGAAAGTATTTGACAAGATTTCCACGAGTCTCGAATTAACCAGTGTGGTATTGAAATACTTGGAAAAAGAGTAGTATTTCTTATCCCTTCAGTCTCGAATTAACCAGTGTGGTATTGAAATATTACGCTTGTGTATTACAAATTTATTCATCTTATGTCTCGAATTAACCAGTGTGGTATTGAAATAGTTCTGCCTGCAATTTAATTTTAGGTTCAAGTCCGTCTCGAATTAACCAGTGTGGTATTGAAATGGAGTTTGCCAATCAAGTTTTTGTGATGAAAATAAGTCTCGAATTAACCAGTGTGGTATTGAAATACGGAATACAAATAAGGGGAAGTGAAAAAGACTTTGTCTCGAATTAACCAGTGTGGTATTGAAATAGACGTAGCCTTAGAAACAGGCATAAACTGGGAAAGTCTCGAATTAACCAGTGTGGTATTGAAATGTGCTTTCCAACGTCGTAAGACTTCCAAGCATTGGTCTCGAATTAACCAGTGTGGTATTGAAATACAAAACCTAATTGTTTTTCAAAAAACTTTGATTGTGTCTCGAATTAACCAGTGTGGTATTGAAATGCATACACGCACGCACAAACGCACCATTACCTTTGGTCTCGAATTAACCAGTGTGGTATTGAAATTAGAAAAAAACTGGGGCACAATAGACAATACAGGAGTCTCGAATTAACCAGTGTGGTATTGAAATACGTTAGGAACAGTTTTAAGAGGCGGCGAAACCTCGTCTCGAATTAACCAGTGTGGTATTGAAATGAGGCTCCCCTGGCAAGACAGAGCTGACTGGCATTGTCTCGAATTAACCAGTGTGGTATTGAAATAAGCCCTTCACCAAGTCCCAGCTTAAGTCCGCCAAGTCTCGAATTAACCAGTGTGGTATTGAAATAGCTTTGCTGATGTGCTCATAATCCCTGTTGCTCGTCTCGAATTAACCAGTGTGGTATTGAAATCGGGGCAACTTGACGCAACTGAGAGCATAAGCAAGTCTCGAATTAACCAGTGTGGTATTGAAATAAATAAGCATTAAGTTGCTTGTTTAGGAATTCGCAGGTCTCGAATTAACCAGTGTGGTATTGAAATGACCGGTTATAGTATATGCCTTCGGCATGATTATTTGTCTCGAATTAACCAGTGTGGTATTGAAATCAAGCAATTTCTTCATCGCCCGGCTTTAGTTCTTGTCTCGAATTAACCAGTGTGGTATTGAAATCACATGCAATCGCGCGCAAAACAAATCTATCTCTTGTAATCTTCAATGAATGTTATTAGCGCATATTCAAGAAATTGTTGAATACTTCTGTTCTCAAGTGCTCTGTAATAGTTTTGTTTGGTCTTCTCAAATATAGTCAGTGGCAAGTATCCATTCTGCTCAAGTAAATGGTTAAGTAACAATCTACCAACTCTTCCATTTCCATCTGCAAATGGATGAATAATCTCAAATTGCATATGAAAAAGAGACGCCAAAACAAATGGGTGATATTTTTTCTTATTTGTTTCTAACCACTCAACAAGCATTTTCATCCTCTCACTTACATATTGTGGGGGAGTGGTCGGACTCATAGGTTTTACATAATTGTAAATTGTTTTGTAAACACCTGGGTTTGCATCAATATCTGTCTGAATTAAAAAATGAATTTCTTTTATAAAATCCTCACTTATTTTCTCATCTTTTTTTATTTTCATAAACTGCAAAGCTCTTCTCATATTATTTGTTTCATGCATTTCTCTTTTTGATATTCTTGAAGTTTGAATCTCATCTCTAAAAGCATCATCTACTTCCTTTTGACTCATAGTGTTTCCTTCTATACTATTTGTATTGTAAACATATTTTCTCTCCCACTGCTGTCTTATTCCAACTCCAACCTCGTGAGGCAAAGCCACTAAAAATAAAAAATATTCCTTATTTGTCTGTTCTGCCGTTTTCAAAAGCTGTTCTAATCTCAAATCAAGACTTACTGTCTTTTTCATTATCTCAATATCTGTCTGATTTACATATGCTTCATCACACATTTTGATTATTTGTGGTTCACTAGTTGTTTGAGTAGGTCTATTATCTGGTTTTTTGAGAGTTAATGTTCCAATTAAGTTATCAAAGTCTCTCAAATCAAATTTTGGTTTAAGTCCATGATAACCAAGAAGTGTTTCTACTATCGCCTCATTGATTTTAAGTGTATAAATTATTGGTCTATTTGAAATCTTGAGCACAATTCTTTTTTGAAGAGCATCTTCTTCAATAATTTTTATATCACTATAACTTAGTTCTTTGTGGTGCGTCTTTAATTTTTTAGACAATTTCAAAAGTACCTGTTTAAATTTAGGAGTAATAAAAAAATGAAAATGTTCAGGCGCCATAGCCATGAGATTCATTATCTGATTTGGTTTTTTGCTGGGTTTATAATATGTGTATTTTCCTTCAATTTTAACTATTAATTTTTCTTTTTCAAGAGATTTTAGATAAACATAAACGTTGGGCATTAGCATATTTAGTTTTGTAGCAATCTCTTTAGGTGTAATTTCACTGCCATGCAAATATATCAATTTCAAAACACTATATTTTTTCATGTATATATCTTGGGTAAATTTATATATAAAGATATTTAGAATAAGGCAAAAAAGGTGAATTCTTGCGCTATTCTTGATAAAATTATATATAAAAAATTGCATTATTACCAATCTAGTCCATGTGTACAAAGCATAGTAACGAATAAATGTCTCATGGTGATATTATTGCTACTTTAGTTCAAAGTTTACTTGCAACAAACGCACAACTTCAAATATCTCTAAATCTCAAAAGATTCTAGATTTCTTTTATGAGTTTCAAAAATACGGGTGTAAGCACTTTTTGCAAAAATACTTCCAAATCCTTGTGTTCAGCTGGTTTAATATACAACGCTCGTTCATGTTTTGCTTCTTGTGCCAAATATCTGAGATACTCTAAAATATTATTTTTGCGCTGTGTAAATGTACTTGCATATATGGGTGCGCTATTTATCTGTCGTTTTATTTTATTCATAGCATTATTATCTTCTGTAAGTTTGAATAAATCAACCAACTCTTGCATATAAAATAAGTCCACCATATCTCGTGGTTTGGTCAAATCTTTACGTGTAAGTATCGCCGCGAGTTTCTCACAAACAATTTCTTTTGGGGAGTAGCAAGGAACTTTCAATTTGAGAAAATAGTCTGGTGCAACAATGGGGTGTAGTGCCAAAAGTTTTTTTTCTTCAGACTCGGACACTTTTAGTGTCTGCACTACTCGATTCTGGATACCAAAAACAATTTCCTGTGCAAAGTTGACTGACATTACTAACTTCCCACTCCCGCAAACTAAATCCCATTTCATCAATCTTCCTCCCTGCGTGCCAAAATGTTGCCCTATTCCAACATCGATACTTGATAATGCTTCAAGATGAGATTTTTCAAATATATGATAATGATTACGATTCTGTTTTTTTGTCCAAGCAAAATCTAAATCCTCTGAGAAACGATAATACTCCAAAAGAGTGCGCGTAATGCAAGTTCCACCTTTGAAAATAAGCTTTTCTCTAGCCTGAGAGTTAGAATAGATTTGATTGAGCACAAGTTTCTGCCATATATCCTTTTCCACCAACGTGTCAGGGTGTCTGGTTAATCGGACCAATTCTGCTGAAAATCTCTTAAGAGATGTCTCATCAACCATTCAACCACACACCTGTTGTACTGCACGTAAAACTGCTATGTTGTATGGTTTTGGATATATTCTAATCAATTTATGTTTGAGTTTTTTGGTAACATTTGGTGATGATTGCAAAATATCTTTACATATCCTAATCGCGTATTTTTGTTTTGATTGCTTTATATCAAAGTAAAGATAATCTGTAAGTGTTCTTTCTAAAGAGCTATATCTCAACTCCCCATTTTTTTCAATACCAAACAAATAATCCTTAGTACTAGACCTTCGTATTTTGAAATTAGTTTCACAAAAAGAGAACGCAGTCTGTTGGCGACGATTTGTAATTATTATAAATTCACTTGGACTTTGATTAATTTGTCCATTAAGATAAAGTGCAGAACTAAGACCATAATACCAGTTCTCCCCCATCGCATATGTGCACGCGCTTGCCACAATCTCAAGTGAACGATTTTTTAGAAATTTAGTGCTAAACTCATCTGGATCAAGCAAATAATAAATTCCATCAAAATGAATTGGAAGGATATATTTACCTCTTACTAATCCTTGGCGGACTATTTTTGGTTCAAATCCAAACGTTTTAGCTACTTTAGTAATCATTTTGGTATCTATAATTCTGATTTTAGATTTGGGTGTATGAGAAAGAAGTGCTCTGTAAATCAATGATACTTTTGTTTGTGCCATAATTGGTTTTAGATAGACATGTTTAAAAGCCTTTTTTGCTTTTATGACACACTGATACCTAAAACCAAAAGTCCTATTTTACCTCGCATTATATCGTATTTTAGAAATTTATTACTCAAAACTAGTCGTTCCAATCTTAACCCTCAACTAAACCACGCATCAGCGGAAAACTCCCCTCTTTACGCTCTTTTTATACTTTAATTGCGCACAGTCTTTCATGGTATCTGATATCTATACTCCCATCGCTCAAAATGTCTGGCAATTTGTTTGCGATAATAATTGTCAATCGCGCATTATATCCTTTGATTTGGAAACAAAAATTCAATCTCCAGATGATTTTCTAACAAACGAAACAATACTTGCAATTGGTATGGCAAGAAGAATTTCAAAAGATGAAATAGAAAAAAAGATATTTGTATTAGAAGATGAAACTGAAGGCTCACAAGAAAAATTATTAGAACAATGCGCGCAGTATCTTAATCTTGTCCGTCCACTAATTTTGGTGGGCTATAATATCTGTGGTTATGACTTTCCCCTAATGCTTCTAAAACTAAAATGGTATGAACAAATAAAAAAAAGAAAAAATCCAGATCAAAAAGCATATCTTCCAAAAGAGTATTGGGCACTAAAAGATGCGCTCACACGCTCATACATATTGGACATAATGCACCCTCTACGTTTTACTGTGGCACAATATGATAACACTACTCCAAAATATCAGAAATTAGAATACATAATATCTCATCCTATGTGTCAAAATCTAAATTTATTAAACACAAAAAAACTTGCGCATGGTTCAAGTACTCAGAACAAAGGAGAAAAAATATACCAGCTCTGGCAACAAAAACATCCAGATCTATCAAATTATCTGCAAGGTGATGTGCACGATGTTTTAGTTTTAGCCGAAGAACTATTTTTAAAAAAATAAGATTATGAAATATTCCAAGGCGGTGAATCTTCAGATACTCAATTCATTTTGTAATAATATGCTGTCCAATACATTGAACATATGTCTAATTAATTAGATTATAATCTTTCAATTATATTTAAATATACATTTGTCCAATATATTAAACATGTTAAATCAATATGCAATTATACGCGCACTAGAAACAATCTCAAATCGTCCTCAATCGCCAATGTCTGTTCGCCAGCTTGCAAAGTTTGCAAAAATAAGTCCTGCAATGGCATCAATAGCTTTTGATTATTTCAAGGGTGCAGATCTAATAAAAATTGAGCAAATAGGTAGAACCTATCAGTTTCATGCTAATTTGCAAAACCCTCTCATGCGAGAATGGAAGATTCTTTTTACATTAAATCATATTCAAAAAAGCAATTTTGTGAATTCAGTACTCAAAAAATTATCTAACGTGCAATCCATTCTTCTTTATGGGAGTAAAGCTCGTGGTGTTGATGATGAAAAAAGTGATATTGACATATTAATCATTTCTCACAATTATCCAAAGGATGTAAATTTGACTATCAATATACCTTTTGAATCAAACATCTTAATTTATACTCCATCTGAATGGAAACAAAAATTTAGAAATAATAAAGTTTTTTATGACAATATAATATATGATTCAATAGTTCTATACGGAACACGACCTGTGATTTTATGAACGTAGATGAATGCATAAAAAAAGGTTTATTACTCAAAATATCTCAAGATGTTCCAAAGGCGTTAGAGTCTATAAAAACTGCTAAAAAAAAGCTTGAACTTGCAAAGAATGAAAGTAAACATGGTTTGTATGAGGGTGCAATAGTGAGTGCATACACGTGCATGTTTCATTGTGCAAGAGCATTACTTTTCAAAGATGGATACAAAGAGCGAAGTCATTTTGCACTTGGAGTATATCTAAAGCAAAACTATCGTTCAAAGATAGAATCAAGATTTCTAAATCAATTTGATTCTCTAAGATTACAACGACATGAAGTATTATATGGGTTAGAGAGAAATTCACAAGAAGATAAACAAGAAGCAATAGACTCAGTTTTACTTGCAAATGATTTTTACATAGCAGTAAATGAAATTGTCAAATCGGAAAGCGTATAGTTTTTTCAGCGGTTTTTGCACCTAATGTCATTTTTAAGAAAGATAAAACTGCGTTTTTAGAGAAATTTTCTTAATGTCAGCTCTGCGAATTATATGTGTATTTTTTCTACTTGTATAAACTCATCATTTTTTAAAATCCATTTTTGTTTTTCTACAAATCCATTCATTTTGGTAATTGTGGTTTGCATATACTCACATATGGTTGTTATATTTTAACTATAATTTTTTGAAGAAATTTTATTGTACGCGCATGAAAATGCGCCTGCCGGGATTTGAACCCGGAACTTAAGCTTGGGAAGCTCACATCATAACCAGGTTTGACTACAGACGCCTCATTTGCTACTGAATGGTATTTCTTTACAATAGTTTATTATTTCTTCCATCAGCTCGTTTTTGAAAGTCTATTTTCTCCTTATAAATCAAGCAATAAAAACAAAATTATATTCATAATCAGATTGGTGACTCTCATCATTTAACAAGCCAAAGCTTGAATTCAGACAGTCAAACTATCATCATTTGTTATTGTATACTCACCAAACAATATAAACCCTAAATTAAACCAAAAATTCATCTATGGTACTTTCTATTATTCAATATCATAAATGCTCTATACACTTGTTCAAGTAAAAAAAGTGCACACATCTCATGTGTAAATGTCATTTTGGATAAAGAAATCGTCTTTGCACTTTTTTTCACATCTGGCAAAATTCCATCTGGTCCACCAATAATAAATTTGAGATTATCATTTTTTTGCACAATCTTTGAGAATTCAATGGAATCAGGACACGCACCTTTCTCATCTAAGATGTAAGTATTTGCATCAATCATTTGTGATATCTGCAAACTTTCTTTTTTATTATCACTATCTTTAATATGCAAAACTTCTAAATCGCAGTAAGGTTTTAGTCTTTTTTTATACTCTAAAATTCCATCCTGCAAGTATTTCTCTTTTACTTTTCCAACCGTTACTATGCAAATCTTTTTTGGCATACTATATAGCGTGTGCATAATTCTTAATAAACGTCTGTACAAATCAGTCTAATTCATTCTTTTGTTGTCAAGTGTATTGAACAATCCAAGACTTAGTGCTCAATTAGTAAATCTAATCGTCAAGTGCATTGATGGGTATTTGGTAATTAAAATTACTAACTTTGAAACCATCTTGCTTTAATATATATACTTTACAAATTTGTGCATTATTGGTAAAGTTTGTTTGGGGTGTGTTCATGAATAAATACGTTCTGTCTATTTTTGTTATCTATCTAATTTCACTCTTATCACAAACTAATGAAAAAAAATCAAAAATCAAAGAAATAAGAAATTGTTTAGGGGTATATGTATGAAAAAATCAATGTCGTATCCAATATTGTTTTCCATTTTAATCTTGTGTTTGTTTTTTGGTTGTGCACAACAAATTAGTGAACAAAAAAGTGGTATCGGAACAGATGAATTTGGGTGTAATCACTCTGCGGGGGAAACCTGGTGTGAACAAAAATCTAAATGTATAAGCTATCCTGAGGTTTGTAATACAAATGAAAATATAGATGGTGCAGATAGAGATGTTCATGGTTGTATTGGTTCAGCTGGATACACTTGGTGCGAAAGCATGAATAAATGTATTCGAACTTCTGAACAACCATGCATACGTGTTGTCACTGAAGATTTTCCACCTTTTAACTATCTAAATTCGCAAAAAGAGCTTGATGGTCAATCAGTAAAAATTGTAAAAGAAATAATGCGTAGGACTAATCAAGAAGCTAAAATTGAACTTATGACTTGGCAAGATGCATATTCTCTTGCAAAACAAGGTCCAAATACAATCATTTTTTCAATAGCAAGAACTACTGAACGAGAAAATGATTTCAAATGGGCTGGGCCTATAGGATTTTGGGAATATGGTTTTTATTCTCAGAAAAACACGAGTATAAATATTCAAAGTCTTGAAGGGGCAAAGACTTCAAACTCAGTTTGTGTAGTAGAAAATGATGCTCGTCATCAAATATTAACTGCAAATAATTTTAGCAATTTGGTACTTGTAGTAAACGATATGCAATGTGCTAAACTAATTTCAGATGGGCAAGTAGATTTATGGTTTGGTTCAAGTACAAATTTCAATGATGTAATATCCAATGCTAATTTGAGTCAAGACGAATTTAAGTATCAATATGTTTTACGTCAAGGTGATATATATATAGCATTTAGTAAAGATACTCCTGACGGTTTAGTTCTAAAGTGGCAAGAAGTCGTGGATGAATTAAAGCAAGATGGAACAATTAAAACAATTGAATATTTCTATCGTCCAAATTTACTTCAAAAACCAAGTCTAAAGAGTGCTTCATGTACATTTAAGCATGCAAATATCGAACTCTCACAAGCTATAGATTTAGCGGAAAGTTCATTTTCATCTCTCAAATCAATGCATTTAAGAAATTCAATAGAACCAATAGTAGCAAATTCAGTATCAACTTCAAATTGGGACAATGCAAAATCATTTTTGCAGTTACAGTCAAAAGTTTATCCTCAAGCAGTTCATTGGTATTCAAACAAAAGTGGTTCTTATTATACTTTGATTGATGGATTTATGAGCCAAAATCTAAAAGATAGAGAATATTTCAGTAAGGTAATGGATGGGCAGTCAATCATAAGTGATGTATTGATAAGTAAAAGTACTGGCAAACCCTCAATAGTCATTGCATCTGCAATTTATGAGTCAAATTCAGTTGTTGGTATAATCGGTTCATCTATATATTTAGATGAGTTATCTGTAAGAGTATCAAATAAAATAAATCTTCCAAATGGTCTATATTATTTTGTCGTAGATGAAAATGAAAAAATAATATTGCACAGTCAGCCATCAAACATAGGAAAAACTATGGCTGGTATTCACAAAAGTATATCAAATTCAATTGACGGTGTGTTTGAATTCAATAATGGTTTTGGGCAGATTGATTATGGCGTGTCCTTGGTTGCGTCAACTCCATCATTAAACTCTTCAAATTGGACTTTTGTCATAGCAACTCAAAAATCAATAAACGATCAGCTTTGTATAGTTACTGAAGAATTATCTCCCTACAATTTTGTAGATGAAACCGGACTAATAAATGGGCAGTCAAGTGAAATAATAAGAAAATTAATGTTGCGCTCTGAGCAGGCAGTTCCAATAGAAGTAATGCAATGGGATCAGGCTTACTCTCTTGCATCAACCAACAAAAATGTAGCTATATTTTCTATAGTAAAAACAGATCAGCGTGAACCTTTATTTCACTGGATTGGTCCAATAGCCCATACAAAAAATGTTTTTTATGCAAATAAGAATAGCAATTTTGAAATAAATCTATTGGACGATGCACGACGAGTCAGTTCTATATGTTCCTACAAAAACGATTCTAAGGCCATATATCTGGAATCATTAAATTTCACAAATATTGTCTATGAAAAAGACGATGTTGCATGTTTAAAAAAACTTGTAAATAATCAAGTGGATTTATGGATTGGGGATTATCGTTCATTGCCAATATTGGCAATAAAAGCAAACGTTAATCCCGATAGTATTCATTCCATCTACACTGTGCAGAAAGCAGACTATTATATGGCATTTAGTAAAGATGTTCAAAACACAACTATAACTAGATGGTCAGAAGCCCTCAATTTCATAAAAACTGATGGTAGCTATGATGCTATATTACGAAAATATAGTTCGTAATTTTTTACTTTTTTCAAATCTCTTTTTTTAAAGTTGTATTTTTATTATTTACCCTACTAATTTTGAAAACCAGTCAAATATGTAATAAGTGATCTTATGGTAAACCCAAATAATCTTAATATAAATCAAGTAATGGATGCATTCAAAAATTTTGGTCTTTCTCAATTAGACTCAGAGCTTTTGGCAGATTGCATAAACGTGCAAAAGGCATGCACATGGCAAAATAATGATGAAATAACTGATCAAGCGATATTAAAAACAAAAAACTTTTTATCAGAAAACAAGCTTGGCATAGCTGTGGAAGTTACTCCTGCAAGATTTGGAAAGTTCATATGGGAAACAACTAAAGTGAATGACTAATCTCTATTAACAAATACTAACATTTTCAAGCGTTGTTTTATCCTCAAGTGCAATGCAAAACTCACTTGCCACATGTAGTAAGCGAGTTGATGTGTATGTGTTAATCCAATATTGCTCTTTGAACAAATATGGTCCTTTTTCAAATCCACTTTTTGCTTCTATAATATGATAGCATAGCTATTGCAATTATGCTCATGGCGCAAATTGCAAAGTAATATCCATATTCATAACCAAGTTCGGGCATATGTATAAAATTCATACCATATATACCTGTGATAAACGTTAGAGGCATAAATATTGTGGAAAAGACTGCCAAAACTTTCATTATTTCATTGGTCTTATTTGATATGGAATACATATAAATTTCAACCATACTTGAAAGAGCTTCTCTAAATGTTTCAACTGTATTTATAACTTCCATCACGTGATCATGTAAATCTTCAAGATAAACATTTATTCCCTTTGAAACAAGTGGTGATTCTCTTCTTGTCAATTTGGACACAACATCCCTCATCGGCCAAACTATTTTTCTTATATACATAACATTTTTTTTGAGTTCTTGAATTTTACGAACAGAATTTTGTGTGGGTTCATGAGTTACTTCATCTTCAAGCAGTTCTATTTCGTCTCCAAGTTTTTCCAAAAGAACAAAATACATATCTACTATGTAATCTGATAATACATATGCAAGATAATCTGCTCCCATTCTGCGCATTCTCCCGCGATTATTTCTCAAATTTCTTCTTATTTCTAAATAAGTATCTGGTTTTCTTTCTTGAAATGTTATAATAAAATCTTTTCCAAGAACTATACTTATCTGTTCATCATCAAGGCATTTTTTTTTCTTGTTGTAACAAAGACTTTTCAAAACAATGAAAAGGTGGTCATCATAGTCGTCCATTTTAGGTATATGCTGAGTATTCACAACATCTTCAAGAAGTATTGGGTGCAAATTAAACTCTTTTCCAAATTTTTCTATCATCTGTATTTTGTGCAGACCATAGACATTAATCCATTTTACTCCTGGTTTTTTTAGAAATTTGCTACATTCTTCAATATTTCGTGTAGTTTTTTCATGATATGTATCTTTGTCATAGCGAACGAGTTTAATCAGTCCTGCATCCTTATTTTGTTTTCCAATGTACACTAATGTTCCTGGGGGAAGCCCTGCTTTTGGATATTCAATTTCATCTATATTTGGATCAGGCATGAAAAAAAGAGGATGCGGATGTATTTAAATCCAGTAGGTTTTTTACACTCGTTAATCTATTAGTGTTACAAACCACCAAGACAACCGAACAATTTATACCCATTTTATTAAATAAACTTATTATGTCTTATTTGGTGATTTAATGATTCTCAAATACTTACCATTTATTTGTGTATTTGGATTTTTGTCGTTTGGTTGCATATCTCAAACACAGAATTCAGAAATAGTGTGTGCCGAAATTTGGGCACCTGTGTGTGGTACAGATGGCAATACATACTCAAACGAGTGCTTTGCAAACGCGGCAAAAGTGGATATATTGCATGCGGGCGAATGTGATTCAAAACCAATCGAAAACATGTCAAATCCTGCATCAACCAACTGTATTAATTTGGGTGGGACTTTAAATATCGTGCAAAGTGAAAATGGCGAGATCGGTTATTGCAATCTTCCAAATGGTCAAATATGTGAAGAATGGGCATTATTCAACAAAGAATGTGGGTATGATGTTGATCAACCTACGGCTTGTACTATGGAATATGCTCCAGTTTGTGGTAATGATGGAAATACGTACTCAAACAAATGTATGGCGGATGTCGCAAATGTACAAGTATTGCACGGTGGAGAATGTTCACAAACTCAAGATTCCAATAGCGATTCATCTGAAGATGAGGATGTATATATGAGCGAACAATTATGCAAATCGTCAGGTGGGTATTGGAACGAGTGCGCATCTGCATGTAGGGGTGCGCCGGAAGGTACGATCTGCACTTTGCAGTGCATACTACAATGTGAATGTGGTGGTATTGCAGGTTTTAGATGCCCAAGTGGGTATATTTGCACTGATTATCTTCCGCAAGGTGCATCTGATGCGATGGGTGTATGTAAAAAGATATAAATAAGAAATCTAAGACAAAACCGCTAACTCTCTTTTTATTTCTTATCTGTGTTCATAGTTCATGCGTTCTCAGGAATTTTTAGCGACATTATCTTTAATTCTTTTTTATACCTCATTACCTTTACTCATTCCACTGGGTTATGCGTATTATTATGGGGAGTCTTCATTTGAACCAATACTATATGTAATCACTATCATGATAATTCCTTCTGTTCCTGTTTTCATTCCTGGAATTTTCAAATCTGTATTATCATTTTTTACTTCAATATTCAATTTTATATTTAGAAAAGAAGCACATTGGAATTATGCGCTTGAAGTATTTACAAAAAGACCTCAACTCTCCGAATTGAAGTTTGGAGATATTCTTGCAATTTCAGCAGTTTCTTGGATTTTAATTCCTCTAATCACTTCTTATCCATATTTTGTTTTGGGTATGAGTCCTATAGATTCTTTTTTTGAATCAATGTCGGGTTGGACATCAACTGGTCTTTCAGTTATCACTTCTTTTGATAATATCACAAACTCCGTAATTATTTTTAGGAGCGTTACTCAATGGGTAGGCGGACTTGGAATAATCTTATTGATGTTGTCTTTTTTGAGAAATCGTCAAGGAAAAAGTCTTCTTGCGTTTGAGGCAAAGAATCCAATGGAACTTGGAGCAAAGAATACTGCCTCTAAGATATGGCAAATATATATAGTATTAACAATTATTTCAATAAGTCTTCTCTATCTTGTTGGGTTTGATTTGTTCAATTCAGTAAATCTTGGTCTTGCAGGTATATCAAATGGTGGTTTTTTTCCATTCGTAACTTACGATC
Source organism: Microcaldota archaeon (assembly GCA_964532715.1). Classification (GTDB taxonomy): domain Archaea; phylum Micrarchaeota; class Micrarchaeia; order Anstonellales; family Anstonellaceae; genus 1-14-0-10-45-29. The sequence continues at coordinate 39,955 of CAZHIX010000001.1, forward strand.
TTATATGGATTCAAAAACTGGTTTTGGCCTTTACGATGTTTATTGGCGCAATCTCATTTGTTACTCACAATAAGATTTTTAGTAGGCATCTAAGTGTACTATTATCCCAGGAGTTTTTGCTATACGTGAGCCTCATAATTATCGGTGTAGCATTAATCACGTTCTTAGGTCATGATGAATTTCATAACACCTTACTAAATACTGTTTCTGCAATTGCGTGTGGTGGGTTTGCCATCGGAGATTTATCGGTCTTGCATGAATTTTCAATATATGTTTTGGTAATCTTGATGGTTTGTGGCGGTATGTATGGTTCAACTACTGGGGGTATAAAGCTTTGGAGAATTCTTGTTGCATTAAAAGTTATATGGTCAAGAATACGAGCCTATTTTGTTCCAAGCGGGACTGTGCAAATAATAACTCTTGATAAAAATCCTGTATCGCAAGAAGCAATAACTGAAGTTTTAGGTTTCATATTTTTGTATCTTGCAATATTTCTTATATGTGCAGGTGTTTTCATGGCTTGGGATTTTGGAATAGTGGACTCAATGTTTACTGTTGCGTCCGCACTTGGAAACGTCGGTCTTTCAACTATAGATATTTATGCTCTACCTGACTACTCAAAAGCATTTTTAGTATTCATGATGTACATCGGACGAATAGAAATTCTTCCAGTACTTGCTATGATTAGGTTTATGTTTGGACGAAAATAGTCAAATAATAAGGTGTTAATATGGGAAAAGTTGCAATATTTGGTGCAGGTGATGTCGGTAAAACACTACTTGATATATTAGAACAGCGAAAACACAAGATTTGTATAGTTGATGAAAATCGTGAGATATGCAACGAACTTGCATCAGAAAAAACTGCGCAAGTAATTCATGGGGATGCAACTGATCCAACTTTACTTGAAGAACTCAAACTAAATGAAATGGATTATGTGTTTGCTGTGTCCGGAGTAGAAGAAGCAAATTTTCTCTCAGGGGTTTATGCAAAACAAGCAGGAGCAAAAAGAGTTATATGTAGAGTAAAATCTCAAAAACACTCAAGACTTTTGGAAAAACTTGGTATAGAATCTGTAGTATCAGAATTAACTCTTGCATCCGAACTTGCGAATCGTGCATCTTCTCCAATTATTCATAAATTGCTTAATCCTGCCGAATCAAAACTTGAAATAATAGAAAAAGATGTTGAAAAAAGTGCAATATCAAAAACTGTTTTGGAATACGAATCCGAACAGCGTTTTCATGTAATCGCATTGTTTAACGAGGGTAAATTTAGACTTGCAAAACAAAATGAAAAATTAGTTGAGAAAGATAAACTTGTAATATTACGTGAGCGCGGGTTTAAACTATTCTAAATGTTTTTCATTGTATTTTAGTTTACTTGTCTTATCTATTAAACTAAATCAGTTTTATTTTTTAATTCAATTTATTTCTTACTTGCAACCGCTACTGTTACGAGTCTATTGTCATCATAAAAATCAAAAATCTCATAATTTGCAAATGTTTTTTCTGCCATCTCACTATAGATAGTATCCGCAGAAGATGAAAAATAAATTATCTTATTTGTAGTGTTAAGTTTTCCTATATTAGTGATTTGAGTTATGTCAATATCTTCAAATCTTCTACTCTTACTCTGTGATTTAAATAATGTGTCAAAATCTTTAGGTACGAGATCGGACAAACCAACTAAATATTCTGGTTTTGTTTTAAACAAAAATAAATAATCTGATTCATTAGATAGTAGTTTCGCGCAGTTTAATCTTTCTAATTTTTGTTTGAGCATACTATAATAATCAAGTTTACCGTATATTCTTGCAAATGCAATTTTAAATTTTTCAATAGTTCTACCTAATGAAAGTGCATGTGGAAAATCTAAAATATTTTTTTCCCAAATCGGGTCTATATGAAGATCATATTTTTTTGCACCCATTGCAATACTTCTTGCAAATCCGCATATCCATTCACTTGCTTTTGTCTTATTTTTATCTTCTGTTATACTTGCTTTTTTCAATTGTATTTTTCTCAAGTATGACGTCTCACGCCATGGATTAATAAAATGTTCAACGTGTTCATTTCGTATCAAATCATGCATAGCAACATATTCCAGATATTGACCTACATATCGCAACGAAAAAAATGGATTTGTAGATAAGCATCTTCCTTTTGGGAAAATTAATTCTGTTAATGCGTTGTGTCCATCTATTTGGTATCGTATATATCCTATTTCCCCAGACAAGTTTGGAAACTGATTCTCTAAAAAATTTGGCCAGGATAATTCAAAATATTTTTTTGAACTACTACCTTTGTATAATTCGTTATAGTTACCTAAAAAATTTTTTATTTTAGTAATATTAGAACCGATAGCTTTCAGTGTGTTGTGCTTTAAATTAAATCTATACGTAATCTCTTTTATCCCGATGTTACCTCTTATGCATTCTTTCTCTATTCTTAGAACTGGTTTATCTATAACTGGGGGTGAAAAATACTTAATTACTCTCATAAACCAATGGTGTTAGTTAGTAAATAAAAACGTATCGCAAAAATCAATCTGATCTTTTTCTTGCACCAAGTTGTAAATTATACATCGTTTCAACTTCTGAACTCGTGGTGATGTCTTCAATTGATTTGTCTTGACGTATTTGGGTCATACGTGGAAATCTAAGTGCATACCCTTTATCATCTGCTTGTGCGCATGTATGAACAGATGAAATAGAAATCTCATCTGCAGAAACACTAACTACTATTTTTGGTTCAACCCAAAAATCTGGTTGTAGTTTTGATTCAAGATCTTTTGGTTTTTTAGATATTTTCATATCCGAAAGCACTTGTTCAAGTTCTATCATATCCTGTTCACTAAATCCGGACCCTATTTTTGCAACTGTTTGTAATTTACCTCCATGTTCATCACGTACAGCAACAAGCAATCCTCCAAAATTAAATGTGGCTCTTTGTCCTTCTCCAAGATAATACCCTACAATAACCGCATCTAATGTGTCGGCAAGTGCACCGTAGCTTTTTTTGAGTTTAATCCATGCAAATTCACGCGCGCCTGCAACATACGGGGCGCTCAAATCTTTTGCAATAATACCTTCAAGTCCTTCATTTATACATTTCTCAAAATAATTTGAAAGTTCATTTTCGTTTTTTACTATCTTAATTTGACTTGCAATTATCGTATCATTTGAGTGAACAATTCTTTCAAGCTCAGCTCGTCTTTTCTCAAAAGTTGTTTTTGTATAATCTATTCCGTCTGCATACATCAAATCAAACGCATACATGTGAAGTGGAAAGTCCTCCATCATCTTATCTATTCCATATTTTCTCTTTCTTTGAATTGTAATCTGAAATGAATAATATCTTCCTTCTTTTTTATTATATGCAAGTGTTTCTCCTTCAAATATGCATTTTTTTGCATTTATTTTTTGCACTGCTCTGACAATTTCTGGAAAAGCAGTTGTAACTCTCTCCAATTTTCTTGAGTATAATTCAACATTCTGTCCATCTTTATGTGCTTGTATCCTAAAACCATCATATTTTGCATCTACTGCGCATGGGCCAATTTTCTCAATTATGTCCTTTGCACTTGTAAGCCGTTCTGCCAATGCCGGTTTTATTGGGAAAAATAACTCAATTTTGAAATTCTCTATTTTATCATAATCAAAAAGTGCAAGTCTTGTAATCTTTGCTAAATCTGAACACAGATTATACGCGCGTTCAATTGGTTTTCTTACACTTTTTTTGAAATCACTAAATTCAATCTCATACACATCCTCATTTGTTTTATCTTGTTTTATCTTAGTCACAACTGTGCCGTTTAGTTTTTTTTGTTTTGTATAAACTATCGCAATTATTTTTGATTGCAACCTTTGCAAATCTTCTTTTGATTCAATTTGCATTTGCAATGTAGATGACTGTTCTTCACTCATTATCTGTTTTACTTTAATTGAATATATTTGTCCCGCATCATCAAATGCACTAATTCTTTCTCTAATGTGTTTTATTCGTATTCTTGCAATTGCATCTAATATTGTTGGTTGAGCTATTCCCAACCTCATTTTTCCAACACAAAATCTTACTATATATTTTGCCTCATCTTCGTTTGCACAATTAAGCAATTCTGCAACTGCCTTTATTTTTGAATCTTGTGAGCCATATCCAGCCATTTTTGCAAGGTATGTTAGTGATTTATGTACTCCAACTAATGTTAGATCTTCACGTGCAAGCGACATCTGTTTTTTTTTAGATATCGCCCACTTTGCAACAAGACCTAAATCTCCTTTTTTCTTAAACTGAGCGTCAAGTTCTTTGATGTCAAATCCAGAAACTAAAGAAATCGCGCGCATTGTAAGTTTTTCTCCAAGTCCAAGCTCCACTCCTTCGTATGCGGGTGCAAGTATTCCTTCGGATAAATATACAAATGATGCAATTTCATCTTCCTTGAGTTTTTCTAAAGTTTGTGAAAAAACTCCTGCCATATCAATTCGTGAGCCTGTTTCTTCTATTTGTGTCCATGCGTCTGCAACTTTACTAAAAAGCATATCTTGCATATACCTAAGTTCTACTATTGAAAATAATAAGGCTTTGCAAATAAATTTCAAACGATTAATCGAACTCTAACTTTGTATCAACATTACGGCTCCATAACTAAACTATGGACAAAATCAAAAAAAGTTTTACACCCCAACTTCCCAACATGTCCTCTTTAATTGTCCATATTTATATTTGAATGTGCTTCATTTAGCATGTTCTTTGGTTATCTGCACAAGTTTTTACCATATTTGTCAATAATTTTTGTGGTTACACATTTTTGTTCAATCAGTTTGTAGCATTACACAATTTCTTAAATACTCCCAGACAAACTTATATCTGATATTTATGGATTGTGTAAATGATAAATTCACAAAAATAAGCGATATTCTTGAAGGAAAACACGAATCTGGGACTGTAAACGTGCGTGGTTGGGTGCATCGCGCCAGAAATTCTTCGCAAAATGCATTTGTAGTCTTAAGAGATTCAAGCGGAGTTATCCAATGCACTATAAAAAAATCAATTGTGGATGCTCAATCTTTTTCCGATGCAACGTGTGTTTATGTTGAATCTTCTGCAATGCTTAGCGGAACAGTCAAAAAAGATGAGCGCGCTCCAGGTGGCTGGGAAATATCTGCCCATAGTTTTCAGACAATTCATCGTGGAGAAGCATTTCCAATAGCAAAAGATCAATCTACTGAGTTTTTACTTGACACTCGTCACTTATGGGTTCGTTCTCAGAAATTAACAAAAATATTCAAACTTCGTCACTACATAACTATTTATCTGCGGGAATTTTTCAACAATCAAGATTTCTTTGAATTACCTCCCCCAATAATTACCAAATCTGCATGTGAGGGGGGTGCAACATTATTTCAAATGGATTATTTTGGAACACCTGCGTACTTAACTCAATCTGGTCAAATGTATGGTGAAATTTTCTCATCAGCACTTGAAAACATATATGTTCTTGCTCCTTCATTTAGGGCAGAGCCTTCAAGAACAGTTAGGCATTTAGCCGAGTATTGGCACCTTGAACCTGAAATGGCATTTTACAATCAAAAAATGAATATGGATTTGCAAGAAAAAATGCTTGAATATGTTTGTAAAAACGTAGCAACAAACCATGCGCAACTTCTGATTGACGTAGGTAGAAATCCGCAAGAATTACTTGATATAAAAGGACCATTTCAGAGAATACCTTATAAAAAAGCAATTCAAATGTGTCAAGACCTTGATCTAAAAATTGAATATGGTCAGGATCTGGGTGCAGATGAAGAATACGCTCTAACAAAAGAGATGAAAAAACCATTATTTATCCACAATCACTTAAAAGATTTCAAAGCTTTTTATATGCGTGAAGATCCAAGTGAGCCAGAAACTGTTTTATCTAATGATTTGTTGGCTCCAGGTGGTCATGGTGAAATAATTGGTGGTTCTGAAAGAATATGGCAAGTAGACGAACTTCTTGCAAGAATGAATGAACAAAAACTTCCAATTAATGATTATCAATGGTATGTTGATCTTAGAAATTATGGTTCAGTTCCCCACGCAGGTTTTGGTCTTGGAATCGAGCGTCTTGTAAAATGGATGTTGAATCTTGAACACATTCGTGATGCAATTCCATTTCCAAGAACGATTAATCGTGTTTATCCTTAAATTTATTCTTAAACTACGATTAATTTTTTTTATATTTGAAAAATTCGGAACATTTTGTCGTTTGTTCATCTATCACTTTAATCATTATTTGATTTTTTATATCTTCAACTATCATCTGTGATTCAAGTACATCTTTTGCAACTGCATTAAATGATGTTTCAGGAGAGCTATAAAATTTACTAATTGCTACGTGTGTGCTGTATTGTGCATTGTAAAGTGCCATTATTTGTCTATCTGTAAGCAAGACTCTATTTTCTGGTTTTTCCAATAACAATGAAATTTGATATAATAATTTTTGTGCTAATCTAAACGTATCTCTATTGGTGGTCAATGTTTCTTTTTTATTAAGACTAATTTGTTTTTCTATATTTTGAACTAATGCCATATTTATCAACATATTATATACCCAACTATCATTTATTAACATTTTGTGCAACTTAAAAATCTTCTTCAATCTGCAAAATGTAAAAATTTAGTATATAAATATCATTTGAGTCTATTATTTTGTGAAAACAATCTATTTTGACAATGGTGCAACAACAATGCCTGATCCTATAGTGCTTGAGCGAATGCGCCAAATAGATTTATCGTTTTATGCAAATGCATCATCAATTCATCATGCAGGGGTTGATGCAAATAAAATACTTGAAGAATCAAGAAAAATAATTGCAGATTCTATAGACTCAAAACCAGACGAAATTATTTTTACAAGTGGCGGAACCGAATCAAATAATCTTGCGATTAAAGGTTTTGCATTTGCTAATCGTTCATCCAAAAATCATATAATTACTACAAAAGTTGAACATGACTGTATTCTAAACTCATGTAAGTGGCTCTCAACTCAAGGATTTGAGATTACTTATCTTGATGTAGATGAGCAAGGATTCGTAAATCCAAATGATTTGAAAAATGCAATCAAAAATACGACATTTCTTGTTTCAATAATACATGCTAACAATGAGATTGGAACTATTCAAAACTTGGGGTTATTATACAAAATATGTAATGAGAAATCTGTGACGTTTCACACCGACGCTTGTCAATCTTATACGAAAACTGCTTTAAGTTCAAAGTTTGCGGATATGATAACTATAAACTCTCATAAAATTCATGGGCCAAAAGGTATAGGCGCATTGTATGTCAAAAAAAGTGTGCGGTTGCAAACGCAGATGCACGGTGGAGGGCATGAGCGTGGTTTGAGGTCTGGGACTCAAAATGTTTGTGCAATTGTTGGATTTGCAAAAGCAGTGCAATTGGCATCCTCTAAATCGCATATAGCAAAGATGAAAGAGCAACGTGATTATTTCATATCAAAGGTGCTTAAAATAGAAGGAACAAAATTAAATGGTCCCATCGGTGATAATCGTCTTTGTAACAACATAAATATATCATTTAAATCAATTGAGGGCGAATCACTACTCGCTATGCTTGATTTAGATGGGATTTGCACTTCCACTGGTTCTGCCTGTGCATCTAAAAGTCTTGATGCTTCACATGTTATAATGGCTATATCCAATAACGATAGTGAACGTGCACATGGTTCAATTCGCTTTACTCTAAGTCGTTTTAACACTTATGAAGAAATTGATTTTACGATGCAAAAGCTTGAAGAGGCAGTAAAAAAACTTCGAAAGATATCGCCAATATCTTCTTTTTAGATGTGATTTATATGTATGAAGAAAAAATACTAAAAAGGTTTAAAGATCCGAAATTTGCAGGAGAGCTTGCAAATGCAGACGCAGTAGGCGAAGTTGGCAATCTAAAATGTGGAGACATAATGCGTGTTTACATCAAAGTAATTGATGATAAAATATCTGATATTCGTTTCAAAACTTACGGGTGTGTAGCTGCTATTGTATCTTCTGATTATTTATGTGAATTAGCTCTTGGCAAACCACTTGCGCAAGCAAAAAAACTCAATGCGCAAGATGTTTTAGATGCAATAGGTGCAAACGTTCCTATGGTAAAAGTGCACTGTTCAGTTCTTGCACAATCTGCTCTAAAAAAAGCAATTGAAGAGTATGAAAAGACACATTAATTTTTTTATTATTTATGGTGATTTCAAATGTCTAAAAACACAATATGTCGGCTTTATGTAGATTCTATTTGTGAAGCTGGGATATGTGAAAAAAAATTTTCCTTATTAAATCAATACCAAAAACAAATGCTTGAAAAAATCGGTTCTACTTATTTTCTAAAGTCAAATTTTAGAAAGCAAATAAAAGTTGTAATGACTGGTGGGGTCTTTGATGTGATTCATCCGGGGCACATACTTACGCTCACAGAAGCTAAAAGTCTTGGAGATGTCTTAATAGTTGCAATTGCTTCTGATCAAACTGTGCTAAAAACAAAAAATCGTGAACCTTTGCATATTCAAAGTGAACGAGTGCAAATGGTAAATTCTCTAAAACCTGTGGATTTGGCAATCGCTGGGGGGTATGATTGGCTAAAAACTCTAAATTTAGTTTCTCCTAATATCGTTGTTTTTGGATACGATCAACAAGTAAAACAAATACCAAACGTAAATGTGATAAAACTTGATTGTTTTTCAAAAAGTGAAAATTCAAAGACTGGGCAAATTCGCAAAAAACTTGGTTTTTGAACACCCGATTTTCATTGTCAAGCTGATGAAAACTCACTCTCATTTGTAGCAAGTAAATTTTTAGAGAATCTAATTTTTTGCATGAGTATATCTGCGTGCACTCTTTTTTTTTGAGTTTGCACATTCTTTTTAGCAAACTCTTTAAGCGTCTATTGTTTTTTCAAATCTCTTATCAAACCACATCATTTTTATCTTTTGATGGTTTACTGTCATAATATGGAACAAGCTATGGAACAATCAATTGTGAAAATCAAAAAATCAGTAGCATCAAGAGGTATTCCCTCAAAGGAATCAATGTTTTTACCCTCTCATGATTCACCTCTTATTCGTTCTTTTGAGGATTCAAACGAGAATCCCACAAGAAATATCTGGGATATAACTGAAGTGACTATGTTTGTTTTTCCAAAAAAATACCAAGAGCAATATCATCACATTGCAACCTCTTTTCTTGCATTACTTATGCAAAAAACAAAGTTAGATGGGAGTGAACTTTCTCAATTTATAAAATCTGAAAATATTTCAAAAGCAACATTTTACAATCGTGTTCTTCCAAGACTCAAACGTGTAGGTATGATTAAGGTTGAGCGTCAAACAATTGTGGCGAAAGAATCAAAGCGAAAATTTCGTCCGATGACTATTCACCTCTCAAAAACGTTTGGAAATTATATTGGTAAAATTTCGGATTCTTGGCTTGCAATTGTTGATGAAGCAAGAAGCAAACGTGATCAGCAAAAACGTCTTGAAAATTTCAAAGAGTAAACTAAAATTCAATTTTTGTTTGCAGTATTTTTTTAAGTCAAAAATTCTCAAATTTGTTGAAGGTGAGTTTGCAAACCTAATTTAACTTATCTTCGTTAGAAGCCCTCAAAAACTTGTTCGTTAGGATACGCAATAAGTCCCTCGTTTGAAACTATTTCAAATGGGCAAATCTTGTTTGAATGGTTTGTTCCTCTCATTTTGAATATTTCAAGTGCTCTAATACGTGCATTATTGTGTTTTGGGTGATGTAATGCAATTACTGCGTCTGTTAAATACTCCATACCGTATTTTGTTCTTACTGACGCATTTCTAACTGCTTCTCCAGAAAGAACTGTTGTGCATTTCCACTTTCTAATCATCTCAAAGAGTGTAAGTTGAGCTTCACGTGCTTCGTAAAGATTTCCAAACAAAACCACATATGAACTCAGAGAGTCTATCACTATTCTTTTTGCTCCAATTTCACTTATAGTATCCCAAATAAGACCTCCTCCTTCTTCAGAGAGTTTTCTTATTTCATGTGGTTTATAATTAAGAATTGCAAGTTTTCCCTCATCTTCAAGAGATTTTAAATCCCATCCAAAACTCATTGCATGTTTTCTAAGTTTATCTGCTTGTTCTTCTAAAGATAGGAATATTCCTGGTTCGTTGTAAAATGATGCACCTGCATACACAAATTGTGTCAAAAATATGGTTTTTCCACTACCTGCTCCACCCATAACCAAAAGTGTGGAATTTTTCTCAAAACCGCCTTCACACAAATCGTCAAGTCCTGGAATTCCCGAGGGAACTCGCATAGATTCATCTTGTGTTTGAATCTGTGTTTCTTGGATTTGAGTTTTACTCATACTAATTGCAATTGCTACAATGTTTAAAAATTATCTATTGCTTCTACATTGCAATGGAAGAAGATTTACAACCCCCATCATCAAGACCTCCTAAAGTGCAGACCGGAGTTTTAGCTATCGATGCCCTCTTTGATGGAGGTTTGCCTGAAGGTTCAAACATATTGCTATATGGAGAGCCAATGTGCGGTAAAAAACTTATATTGATGCACTATATATACGAAGGTCTAAAATCACAAATACCTGCGTTATTGATACTTACTGATTTTGGTCGCGAAGAGTGGAAATTAAAAATGCAACAATTAAATATGGATATAACTCCATTTGAAAAATCAGGTCTTCTCAAAACTATTGATTGTTATTCTAAACAATTTGAACCCTCAATTCAAAGCACCGATTTTGTAAAGTTTGCCTCTAACGCTTCTTCACTTTCTAACATTTCGTTACTAATATCTGCATTTCAACAGGAAATATTCACAGAGTTTAATTCGTATCGTGTGGCGTTTCATTCATTATCCTCTATTCTTGAAGAATCAAACCCTAAAGATTTTTACAAATTTATGCAATTTCACGCAGGCAAATTTAGAAAAAGCAATGCAACTTGTCTTTTTGTTATGGAGAAGGGAATGCATAACGCAAAAGAATTAACTACAGTTGAGCATTTGATGAATGGTACTATCGAGTTTGAAGGTTCAAAAATAAAACCAAAGGGGCTTGGAGTCGTATCTGATTGGTGGGATTATTCTATAACTGATAATGGCGTTGAAGTTACACCTCCCCATTCAGGTTCATCTTCATCATCTTCAAATCCACTTCCCACTAAGCAAAATCCTCATTTTCAACCACTTTCAACACAAAACACACTTGCAAAAAAACTCAAAGTCAGCAAGGATTAATCCAATCTAATATTAACCAATCTAATATTAAAAAAATCAAATTCACAAATTTGAATTATTTAGTTTTTCTCTACCACTTTTCAAAATGAATTTTTTCTTTTACAATACCTACATCTTCTAATGCTTTTTGCATACTCTCTATGAAATCCTTGTTTGCACACATGAAAAAATGGGCATTTTCAAAATCTTTCACATATTTTTTTATCATATCAATTGAAATTCTTCCTCTTTCCCCATCCCATTGTGGTATTTCGTTTTGCGTAGTCAGTGTGTAAATAACTCTAAGTTTTTCGTTTTGTTTTTCAATTTGCTTTATTGTATTAAAATATGCAATATCCTTCTTTTCACGATTTGAGTAAAATAAATATTGTCTCGGGCAGTCTTTTTGTCCATTTAGAAATTCAATCATTGTAAGTAGTGGAGTTATTCCTATCCCTCCTGCCAAAAATACCAACGGTGTTTGTGGCTCAAGCGGTTGAGCTAATGTAAAAAATCCAAATGGTCCTAAGCACTCTACAACGTCTTTAACTTTTAATTTACAGACTCCATTTGAAAACTGCTGGTGTAATTTTATTCCAAACGAAAGCTCATCTTCTCTGTGCGGATGCAATGCAGAATATGGTTTTATCCTTGGTTTTATGTCCTTAGCCAAATTATCATTTTTAATCATGAAAAATTGTCCTGGTTGATAAACTGGAACTTTCTTCTCAATTGGTCTAAGTCGTATGGTGTAAACTCCCTCAACCTCAGGTTCAATACTTTTTATCTCGTATTTAAGATATCTGCGTTCTTGCATAATCAGTGTATATCTCTAAAATTTAATATACATTTACTTCGTATGTGGGTGCAAGTATTCTTTTAGAGCTTCTACTTTGGGCATTCTCAATTTTTGAATATAGCTTTAAAAATTTTTAACAATCCTATATAGCTTGTAAGCAAATCTGTTTGTGGTTTTATGGCGGGCAATAAAAATGATGAGAAACCTGAAGTGTTTCTAAAAGAAATACAGTCTGTGTCTCAAGCTGAAAAAAGTGCTCAGAATCTGATCTCTCGTGCGCAATCTAAAGCTCAAGAACTTATTTCAAATGCTAGCTCTCATGCTGTTTCAATAACTGCAAAAGCATCTAGCGATGCCGTTGAACAAAAAGATAAAATAATACTTGAAAAAAGACAACAAACTGATCAAAAAATACAAAAACTTTTATCCGATGCCCAAATTCAAGCAGATCGTATATCTAAGATGCGTCTTGGTGCTCAGAAGGCGTCAAGTATTGCCGATTCAATTTTGTAGTTTTATCAAGGGATTATATGCTTCACCCGATTAAAATGTCAAAAGTTAGGATGATAGGTCTAAATTCAGACTTAACTGCGGCATTATCTTTGTGGAGACGACTTGGAGTTATAGAACTTAATACATATTCCTATGATGGAGATGAACTTCAGAAAGGTCAATCTCTTGAACTATATGATAAAATCTCTGAGCACTTGGTAAGAGTTCGTGGAATAAAAAACGCATTACCCCCATCCACCATAACTCCTCTATATATTCCAAATGCTATTGAAGAAGCACAAAACTCAAAAATAGGTCCCCAAATTTTGAAAATAAGGCATGATCTAAAACAGTTGTCTGCCAAGCGTGATCCACTGGAAGCAAAAATACGTGAGCTTGAAAGGCTTGCTCCAATAGAATTAGATTTTAGTCTCAAACCACAAACTTTAGATTATTATGTTTTTTCATGTCCAACAAAGTCAATTGAAAACGTCAAATCAGAGCTCTCAAAAATCACAACTGCATCTGTTTGGTTGCGCTATGATGACCAAAAAAATGCGCAACATTCTCTTTTAGTAATCGCAATAAAAACCAAGGTGGATATCTCTGCTCTTTGTTCTAAATTGAAATGCACTATTATACAAATTCCAGACTCAGTTCGTGTTCCAAAACAATCCTTATTAGAATCACAAAATTTACTTGAATCTATTTCTCACGCACAAAAAAATCTTAATGCTCAATTATTATCTCTTTCTGAAAAATACTACTCAAAAATTGTCGCATTAGAAGAAGCACTATCACTTGATGCTTCACTAGCTAGAGAAGCATCTAAATTTTCAAATTCACAACAATGTTTTTTTGCAACTGGTTGGGTAAAAGATGCGGACTTTGCAAAATTTCAAAAAACTACAAACAAACTCTTAAATGGTCGCATAGCTATTCAGAAAATAGATGCATCTGATTTGCATCACGAAATAGCTCCAACCGCACTTCAAAATCCAAAAGTCGTAAGACCATTTCAGTTCCTTGTTGAGTTTTTGAATCTTCCTAAATCAGATGAAATTGATCCATCTATTTTACTTATATTTACTGTTCCTTTAGCTTATGGTATGATCATGGGCGATGCGGGATACGCGTTAATCAGTTTTCTACTTGCAACATTAATGATTAGCAAAGTCCAAAAAGGCGGGATGATGTGGCATTTTTCAAAAATATGGCAAATCAGTGCGATTCCTGCCTTCATATTCGGAATTCTGTATGACGAATATTTTGCATTTACACACAAACAACTCTTAGGTCAATCATTTTACGAACCAATCGTGCACCGAGTCCATAACGTTGAAGGTTTGCTTGTTTTAACTGTAATGGTAGGCTGGGTATATATCGCACTTGGATTTCTACTCGGTGCAATAAACGAGTGGTCTCATTCAAAAAAGCACGCATATGCAAAACTTGCATGGATTATCGTGCAAATCGGCGGGACTCTTGCGGCCGGTGCATTTTTGCTTGGTGCATTTTCATTTGAGCTTGGAATAATCGGTACTGTTCTTTTATTACTTGGAGTAATCGTAATTGGAATGTTTGAAGGTGCAGTAGGTCTTGTGGAAATTCCCGGTCTTTCTGCAAATATCATGTCGTTTGCGCGTATCGCCGCAGTTGGAGTTGGGGGCGTGATTTTGGCAGAAGCTATAAATTCGTTATTGTTACCCGATCCAAGTATGCTTTCAACCCCGCAGGGCGTGGCTATATTTATAATAACTGCTCTTGCATATTGTGTTGCACATGTTGCAAACATCGTAATTGCAATGTTTGAGGGTTTTATACATGGTGCAAGATTGTCGGTGGTAGAATTTTTCCAAAAATTCTTTCATGGTGGAGGCAAACTCTTCAATCCTTTGGTTCTTAGGCGTAACTATACATTGGATTCGGCGCCAGTATCAAAGCAGGATAAGTAAAAAATCGTATGTAAATAATGTTAAATGTTAATAAGAGGTGTAAATATGTCAGATCCAGTAACTACAACTATGGTAGCATCCGAAGCAGGAAGTATTGCAATGGGTGCAGGTTTAGCAATGGCAGGAAGTGCTCTTGCAACTGCATGGGCTCAAGCATCTATTGGTTCATCCATTATGGGTGTTTTAGCAGAAAAGCCAGAAGAAGCAATGAAGCTTATCGTGTATATGGCGTTGCCCGAACTTATCGTTCTATTAGGGTTCGTCGTAGCATTCTTGATGCTAAACAAAATTGAGACAACTGCTCACGCATAAGTTCTCAATCTTTTAGGAGGGTTGAGATAAATGGGTCTGCATCAAATTTGTGCCCAGATAGAGAGGAATTCAAAGCTCAAGGCATCTTCAATACTCTCTGAGGCAAAACAAGAAGTGCAAAGAATAGAAGACCTGGCTAAAAAAAGAGCCAGTGAAACTATTACCAATGCTTCAAATCAAGCTTTAAGTTTTTGTGAACTTGAACAAAAAGAGAGACTAAACGCTTCTCAAATAGAAGCCTCAAAAATAATAAGCGATGCAAAAAGCGAAGCAGTAAAAAGAGCCGTTGATGAAGTTTGGGAAGTTTACTCTCAATCTTCAAAAAAATCTGGATACAAACAAAAATTAAAGCAATGGGCACAATTAGCACTTGATGAATTGTCTGTTTCCGGTGCAATACTTCGTGCTAATTCTTCAGACTCTTCAACTCTTTCTTCACTTGGTTTCAAAGTTGGCGATTCAATAGATTGTTGTGGTGGGTTAATCGCCCAAAGCAAAGACGGGCGAATAATGGTTGACTACACACTAGAAGCGCAGTTTGAATCTAAAAAAGAAGAGGTGTCAAAACTTGTTTACTCTACGCTTTTTTCAAATGAGGACTATGTTGCAGATGATGATAGTCTGGATTCTAGTGCAAAAACCACTAAGAAGTCAAAAGGGAGGCAATGAGTAAATGATTTCTTTGTTTCTTTTTACAACTATGAGGCGATTTCAGCCAAAATTTATTATAAACACTCTGTTGAGTTATATTACTTTTAGGCCTCTTTTGTATGGATATGCAAATGCTCGTGTGCACGGGTTGTATTCAAATTTTCTAACTTCTTCACAGATGGAAGAAATAATTAACTCTCGTTCAGTCGCATCAATTGCAGAAATTCTTGGAAGAACTTCATACAAAAAAGAGCTAATTGATCTTTCATTAAAGTTTAGAGGAGAGGAACTAATAGAACTTGCTCTTTCAAAAAACTTTGCAAATTTTGCTCACACGCTTTTGGCTCTTACTCCAAATCAATCAAAGCATATAGTTGACGCAATTATCTCACGTTGGGATGTTCACAATCTCAAAACCATAATTCTTGCAAGAAAACAATCAAAAAAATATGAAGATGTTGCTCCATATCTGATGCTTGCAGGAACACTCACAAAAGAGCAACTAAAAGGTCTTCTTGAGGCAAATAACTCTGAAGATTTCTATTCAAAACTAAGACTCACTCAATTCGGAAGTGGTGTTCTTACAATGCCTGCGACAGATGCAAATGGTTCTGTTCGCCAAATGATTTTATCAATGGGGCAAGCACACATTGCACTTGAACCGATATTAGCAATTTTGGATGTTTATGCATATCATTTGATTGATGATGTAGCAAAGATGTCTCATCGTGAGGCTAAAGAAGTGGCGCCAATACTTGCAAGATATGCAGATGAGAAGAACTTAAGCACGGTATTAAGGCTTGCACAGGTGGGCGAATCCGAACAAAAAATGCTTCGTTATCTTGTGCCTGGCGGTTGTGTGTCCGAATCTAAATGGAGGCATGTTTTTGAATTAAAGCAACCTTCACTAATGCTTTCAAAACTTTCAAGATGTTTGCCAATATCTTCTTTGACAAAATATGAAAAAACAAAAAAGATTTCTGATATAGAAGTAGAACTCTCGCACGACACTGCAAAGAAGGGAATCATGCAATTTAGAAATGCTCAACTCTCTTTGGGAGTTATCGTGGGAGCACTTTTGTTAAAAGAACAAGAAGTGGCAAACATAAGAAAAATTGTTCGTTCAAAAGCTCTTGGGCTCTCAAATGAGGAAATTCGCTCAATGATGGTTTTGGTGAAATGATGCAAAATACTCAAGAATCTCAAATTGCGGTTTTAGGGGATTCATCCCTTACAACTGGTTTCAAGCTTGCAGGAGTTCAAAGACTTTATTGTATATCTGAGGAATCACAGGCTCAAAAAACACTTGAAACTTTAATGCAAGATTCAGAAATTGGGATAATCATTGTATCAGAAGAATTACTTGAAAGTATTGATTGGCGTCTAAAACGAAAAGTGGAAGATGCTGCAAAACCCGTTGTAATATCTGTGCCTTCTAAAAAGGGACCGATGGAACAAGGGGAATCACTTGCAAAACTCATAAAACGAGCTTTGGGTTTTGATATAATGGGTAAGGATAAAAAATAATATTTATTGAGGTGTCGCAATGGGAAAGCTGATTAAAATTTCAGGACCGGTCGTTGAAGCGGAATCAATGTCTAATGCGTCGATGTACGATGTAGTTAAAATTGGTGAAGCAAATCTTACTGGTGAAATTATTCGTATGATTGGAGATGTCGCAACTATTCAAGTCTATGAGGACACTTCTGGTCTCAAACCTGGAGAAAATGTAGAATCTACAAACATGCCATTGTGCGTAGAACTTGGACCTGGACTTCTTACCTCAATTTACGATGGGATTCAACGTCCCCTAGAAGCAATTGCAGATGTGGCAAAAGGTCCTTACATTACCCGAGGTATCAGCGTTCCTTCAATAGATAGAAAGAAAAAATGGGAATTTGTTCCAACAATGCAAGTAGGTTCAAAAGTAAAAAAAGGAGACATTCTTGGTACTGTTCAGGAAACCGAACTTATAGTTCACAAAATTCTCTCTCCAGTTGACGGAGTGTTAAAAACAATAAAAAGCGGTAAATACACCGTTGAGGATCAAATAGCAACAATAGACTCAGCATCTCAAAAAATCTCTGTGCAAATGCTTGTGAGACACAATGTGCGAAAATCACGTCCTGTTCAAGAAAAGCTTGATCCAACGATTCCGCTCATTACTGGTCAGAGAATTGTTGATACATTTTTCCCAATTGCAAAAGGTGGAACATGTGCTATTCCTGGTCCATTTGGTTCTGGAAAAACAGTCGCTCAACATCAATTTGCAAAATGGTCTGACACACAAATTGTGGTATATATCGGTTGTGGTGAACGAGGAAATGAAATGACTGATGTGCTCACAGAATTTCCACACCTAATTGACCCAAAAACTAACAAACCATTGATGCAAAGAACTGTTCTTATTGCAAATACTTCAAACATGCCAGTAGCTGCAAGAGAAGCGTCGGTATATACTGGAATAACAATTGCCGAATATTATCGCGATATGGGTTATGATGTATCTTTAATGGCAGATTCAACTTCAAGATGGGCGGAAGCAATGCGTGAAATTGGTGGTCGTCTTGAAGAAATGCCTGGTGAAGAAGGGTATCCTGCATATCTTGCAAGAAGACTTGCAGAATTTTATGAGCGAGCAGGGCGAGTAAGAACTCTTGGCTCTGATGAGCGCTATGGTTCAGTAACAGTTATCGGTGCAGTATCTCCGCCCGGTGGAGATATCAACGAACCTGTATCGCAAAACACATTACGTGTTACAAAAGTCTTTTTAGCACTTCAAGCAGCTTTGGCACAAAGAAGACACTTTCCAGCATTTCATTGGTTATCCTCATATTCGCTTTATGGAGACTCGCTAGATAAATGGTTTACTCAAAACATTTCTTCTGATTGGGTTTCACTAAGAAAAGAAGCCATGGCTCTTTTGCAAAAAGAAGCAGAATTGCAAGAGGTTGTACAATTGGTCGGTCCAGATGCACTTCCTGAAAAAGAACAGGTTATTCTGATTTCAACAAAAATGTTGCGTGAAGACTTTTTGCAACAAAATGCATATTCTGATATTGACACTTTTTGCTCTTTGAAAAAACAATATCTCATGTTAAGAAACATATTGCGATTCAACAGTCAGGCACAATCTGCAATAGACTTAGGTATTCAATTAAAGAAAATAAACGAAATGTCAATTCGCGAAAAAATATCAAGAATGAAAGAAATTTCTGAAGACAATATTAGTGAAGTTGAGGCGCTCTACTCAAAGCTTGATGCGGAGTTTGAGTCACTTTCAAAAAAATAGGGTGATGCTATGAAAGAATATAAAACGGTAAACAAAATCGCAGGTCCCCTTGTGTTCGTTTCAGATGTTAAAGATGTTGCCTACAACGAGCTTGTTCAGATCAAAATAGCATCTGGCGAAATTCGTATGGGTCAAGTTCTTGAATCATCAAAAGGTTTGGCGGTGGTTCAAGTTTTCGGTCCTACTGATGGAATTTCTGTTTCAAGCACGAAAGTAAAGTTTTTAGGTGAAACAATTAAACTTGGGGTATCTACTCAAATGCTTGGTCGTGTTTTTGATGGAATGGGTCGCCCAAAAGATAAAGGTCCAAAAATAGAGCCAGACGATCGTTTGGATATAAACGGTGCACCACTAAATCCTTATTCTCGTGATTTTCCAAAAGATTTTATTCAAACAGGAGTTTCAACAATCGATGGTCTAAACACACTAATCCGTGGTCAGAAATTACCTATTTTCTCAGGTTCTGGTCTTCCACACAATGATTTGGCTGTTCAGATCGCACGTCAGGCAAAAGTGGTTTCAAAAGAAAAAGAGGATTTTGCAGTGGTGTTCGCAGCAGTAGGTATTACCCATGAGGAAAGTTCATTTTTTATGCGTGAATTCAAAAAGACAGGCGCGCTTGATCATGCAGTTTTGTTTTTGAATTTGGCAGACGATCCATCTGTTGAGCGAATTATTACTCCTCGTCTTGCTCTAACGACTGCTGAATATCTTGCTTATGAAAAAGATATGCACGTTCTTGTCATCATTACTGATATGACTAATTATTGCGAGGCATTACGTGAAATCGCAGCTGCTCGTGAAGAAGTTCCTGGAAGAAGAGGGTACCCCGGATACATGTATACAGATCTTTCAACAATTTATGAGCGCGCAGGCCGTGTAAAAGGAAAGCGTGGAACAGTTACTCAGCTATCAATTTTGACAATGCCTGGTGATGATAAAACACATCCAATCCCCGATTTGACTGGTTATATTACTGAAGGACAAATCGTGCTTGGGCGTGATCTGCACCGAAAAGGCATATATCCTCCAGTTGATGTATTACCTTGTCTTTCAAGACTTATGGGTCCAAACATAGGAGAAAACAAAACACGTGAGGATCACAAGGGAATTGCAGATCAGCTTTATGCTGCCTATGCGACTGGTCGTGATCTTCGCTCACTTTCAGCTGTTGTTGGTGCAGAAGCATTATCAGAAACAGATAGAAAATATCTGGAATTTGCAGATATGTTTGAAGATAAATTCATAAGACAAGCACACGAAGAAAATCGCTCAATTGAGGATACACTTGAATTGGGCTGGAAACTTTTATCCACATTGCCTGTGTCTGAGCTCACTCGTCTAAAGACTGCGCATATAGAAAAATATGGTAAGAAATATATCAACAACACATCTGATGATTCAACACAAAAAATTTCTACAAATGCAGAACCTGAAGAAAATAAAGATACTGAATCTCTAAAGACTAGCGAAAAAACACTTGAAACTGTCAAAAAAGATTCTGATTCTTCAAAAAAAGTTGAACAAAAAATTGACAACATAATTCCAGAGTCGGATATATTGGATGAAATAAGTCCAGAGGATTTAAAATCATCTGAGCAATCATCTTAAATACAAGGGATAGAAAATGGCAGAAACTCCAAATCCAACAAGAATGGAGCTCATATCTTCAAGAGCTCGCATAAAACTTGCAAAAAAGGGGCACAAACTTCTAAAGCAAAAGCGAGATGTCTTGATTATGGAGTTTTTTAAAATTCTATCAAAGGCAAAGGATTTGCGAACCGAGCTAAATTCGGCAATGGCAGATGCATACAAATCAATTGCAATTGCACAAGCATATCATGGAGTTGCAGAAGTTGAGAACATTTCTATGTCTGTTTCGTCTGCGCCAAATGTTTGTATTGAAGTAAAGAATGTAATGGGTTTGAAAATTTCAAAAATAGAATCTGAGTCTTATGAACTAAAACCACTTACAAAACGAGGATACTCCATCGTAGGCACATCTGCAAAAATTGATGATGCATCTGAATCATTTACAACTGCTCTAAATCTTGTTATCAGACTTGCAGAAACTGAAAATGCAATACGAAAGCTTATTCGTGAAATTGAAAAAACAAAGCGTCGTGTAAATGCACTTGAGTTTGTTCTTATTCCACGTTTAACTGAACAATCTGCACAAATTCAGTTCAGGCTTGAAGAAATGGAAAGAGATTCTTTTGTAATGCTCAAAACAATAAAACGAAAACTACGTGCAAACGAGGAGCGAAAAAAACTCAAAGGCGCAAGTGGTGTAGGTTCAAATTAGACAGGTTCTTTGTGTAGTGATGCATTTGTTTTTCTTTTTCTACATGTTCTTGTGTGTTTTTTTGTGAAATTTTGTTTTTAATTTGTGATAATATTTGATCTCTTTTGTTTAGACGTTGTATTTGTATAATGTTCATTTCAACTCTCTTTAGGATTCGAATGCTCTTATAAAAAATCTAATGCGATGTATTTATAGTTTTTCAAGTATTGAACCCTTGCATTACAAAATGAAAAAAATTTTAGGAATAATATAGGCTATTAGTATGTATCAATCTTAGTTGTTTGCGAGTCTTTATCAACTATTTAGTAATTATCTAGTAATTATTTATTGAGGTGTGTTAAATGCAAAAAAGAGAATTCAAATATTACCCGCAGGATTTTGAAAAACTTATAGCAAAACCATTACATATGAATTTAACTTTTGATATTTTTGATAATTATGTAGATGTACAAAATCATATTCTTATTGAAATTTTTGAAGATACTAAAAAAATTGTTTTGGATGCAAACAATTTAGAAATAAAAGCTCTGAAATGTATTGAATCAGAAATAAGTTACGAGTATAAAAAAGACGTCTCAAAACTTGAAATTAATTTCAAAACAAAGCTAAAAGCAGGGCAAAAAATAAATTTATTTACTCATGTTGTTTGCAAGCCTACAAAAAATATTTTAGAGGGGATTTATTACGACCAAACTCCGAGCGGGGCTCCGCCTACGATGATATCTCAATGTCAACAATGGGGATTTCAAAGAATTACTCCTTGCTTTGATGATATGCAAGCAAAATGCACGTATACTACGAAGATAATTGCAGATTCTAGATACACTCATATGATCTCAAATGGAGATATATTAAAACAAAAAACAAGCAGGGGGAACAATCGTAGCGAAATCATATATGTTAATACAAAAACTCCTATGGCCCCTTATCTTTTTTTCATAGGAGTTGGTACCTATGATCAATTTGAGCGTGTTTTTGAATATCCTGATGCTTCGCAGTTTATGTTACAACTTCTTGTTGCGCCCGGATGTGAAAAAAATAGTGCATTACAATCTCTTGAAATACTTCATGATGCTATAATGTGGATACATCTATTTACTGGAGAACAATCTTATTCTGATGTAGATAAACGTCAAAAACTTTTTGATATGATAAAAAAACGAGAACAGATGCGCGCAAGAAACGACAGTCCTATTCAAATACGAAAAGAAGTTGCAGAACTTGCATCTCAGTTGAAACTTGGGTATAAATACACTGGTTCAGTATATCGTGAGATTGCAATGCAAAATTCAAATTTTGGTGGGATGGAAAATGTTGGAAACACTACCGTAGTTGCAAATCGCATAATGCCCTCTCAAAAAATGCCTGATTCAGTTTTTGAATACTTAATCGCAGTCAAGTGTCACGAATTTTATCACAACCTAAATGGTTCTGAAGTTACTGGGGCATCTCCATTTGAGCTTTGGCTCAACGAAGCAGTAACCTGTGTTGTTGAACACGAATATATGAATTATCTTTCGCAAAGTCAATATTCGCGCTTAGAAGAAGTGATACGTATAATTTCTCCAGATGGCGGAACACTTGATCACGACACTGGTTCAATGACTATGCCCATAATTCCAAGTGGATTCAATACTCCCGACGATTTAATTTCTGAAGTTACATATTCAAAAGCACCTGAATTTGTGCATATGATTAAGACTGTGATGGGTAAAGAAAAATTTGCAAAAGCACTTGCAAACTATCATCAAAAGTTCTCTCACAAAAATGCAACTACTCAAGATTGGATTAATTGCATGTGTGAAGAAGCATCTGTAGATTTTAATGCCATGGCTTTATCTTGGCTTCATCAAAGCGGATATCCTACGGTTCATGTAAAAAAATCATTTTCAATCAAAAACAAACTTCTCACTTTAGACTTAACTCAAAGTGGTTTTGAGAAGGCGCACTGGCATTTTCCATTTAATGCAACTCTTGTAGATGAAAACGGCAAGGATATAGCTACCAAGCAAATATTTGTGCAAAATGTAAACGAACAAATAATCTTTGAGAATATCACGCAAGAACCAGCATTTATTTCGTTTGCAAGAAATTACATGTTTTATGGAAAAGTTGATTATAATTATAGCGAAAAAGAACTATTTTCAATGCTAAAACATGATTCGGATTATATAAATCGTTATATTGCTTTTACAAAAATAGCTGAAAAAGAAAAAATGCGTCTTATATCTGATAATAATGCGATCGTGTCTGATAAATTTGTTGATACTTTTTTCAAATTACTGTCTGACGAATCTCTTGTTGAAAAAATGGGTGTCTCTATTTTGGCAATTTCTGATTCGCTAGAAGATAAAAAACTAAAACACAGTTATCAAAAATTATATGAAATATCAAAAAAAATAAGTTATGCAATTGCATCAAAATACAAAAAAAAACTTATTGAAATATATAATTTATATTCAGCGAAATCTGTAGATGCATCATTTGTAAAAAAGAAAATTTATGATATTAAAATGCGTTCGCTAAAAAATACTGCTCTTTGTTTACTTTCAGAACTTGACACACAAGATATTCATGAAATAATTCTCAATCAATTTGAAAACCCAAAAAGTGCATCAGATAAATATGTAGCATTTGCCCTAATACTAAATAGTTCTATCAACGGCAAGGAAAAAATTATATCTTCTTATGAGTCTGAAGCGTCAAAGGACTTGGTTGAGTGGGAAGTATTCTTGTCAAGAATAGGTGCAAATGACTCTCAAGATCCAATTTCCTTAATAAAAAATGTTGAAAAATCAAAATTATTTAGAATTGACCAATCAAATGATCAGCGAATGTTCATGCGTTTTGCTTTCAATAAAAGAATTTCATTACTCACACAAACCGGGCGTGAATATTTAAAAGAAATTATAATAAAACTTGCAAAAATAAACGAATATTCTACTATGCATATATTATCTGTATTCTCAAAATTAAATGATTTTGATATGCAATATCACGAGCCAATTATTTCAATGCTAAAATCAATTTACGATTCACTTGATGAGAATATACAAACATCTACTTGTAACACTATCAGGCGAATCCTAAGAGGTGCTCCTGACGCACTCAAAACTTATGAATCAAAACACGGGATTCTTAATTCAAAATATGTCTGAAGATTTGTTTATGCACGCCTTAAAAATTCTCAAAAATATATTAATAAACGTGCATGTTCATTTTCTTTTATGGAGAATTTTGATGAACCTGTACTTTGTCCTTTTTGCGGTGGAGAAAAACCCTCTAAAAAGAACGCTCAACCTTCCGTTCCTTGTACATGTAGTGAATGTTCTAAAGACGACGATTTATTTTAGTTGAGTGTCATTAATACTAACTGTCAAATAATATCCAGTGTCAAGTAGCGTCCTCTGTCAAGTAATATCAATTACGATACAATTTGCTTATTCAAACCTATTTTTTTGAAGATGCATCTAATTTAAATTTGTTACACTATTGTATTTCTTATGTCTGCAAAATTAAATATAAATACAATTTTTAAATCTAATATTTTATTGAGTGCATTCTTGTTATCAATGCTTTTAATCTCATCCTGTTTTGCAAAATCATATTCAATTGAAAGTGCAACTCTTGATTATTACATAAATTCAGATGGTTCAATAATAGTGGTCGAAAATATCACATATGTTTTTGAGAGTGGAAACTTCACTCAAATCTATTTGCAAAAACCAATAGATATGAACATATCTGACACTGCGGGCATATGTGTGCAAAAGGATTGCAAATTTTTTGAGCAAAATCTTGATGGTTGGCATGAACTTGTTTTGGAATCAAATTTTGAGAATGAAAAAGTAACTGCAATTTTTGAATACAAACTTCACAATCAAATATTTGAACAAAAAGATACTGTTCAATTCTTCTACAAACTTTGGGGAGATCAGTGGTCTGAAAAATTAGAAAATCTTAATATTACTATTCATCTTTTGCCCGACGAATATGATTATGAGTTTTTTTTACATCCTTCAATATTAAATTATGAAGTTGAAGCTGGTTCTACAAAAATACATATATCTTCAAAAGAACATCCAAAACTTACTTATCTTGAAATAAATCTTTTAATGCCAAAAAAATTATTTTATGATTTGCCACCTGCTTTTGATTATATAGAAAAACAATCAATAATCAAAGGTGAAACTTTATATGTACAAAATCAAAGATTTCAATACATAGTCGCAAAAATTGCAATTTTTGTACCGCTCTTCATAATTCTTGTATCCTTCCTATCACTTTATCTATTGTTTGGCAGAGAAAAATCACTTCTATCCCTAAATTATAATGCAAAATATGAGCGTGAATCTATCCCTAATTTTAGTCCATCATTTGCGGGGCATATATTATCTCAATCGCAAAAACCTTCATTCTTATGTTCTGAAATAATGATGCTATGGCATTATGGGTTTTTGGAAATAGAAACTCGTACTGTTGAAACAATTAAATTATTGCTTAAATCTAAAAGTAAAAAGTTGTTCTTTAGACTTGCAAAACCAAAATCCAATGTTGTTCTCAATCAACCTCAAAAAGAAGTACTTAAGATGTTCACTTTAGCGTATAATTCTATAACTGCATCCAACAACTCTAAAACCAATCAAAACGAACCTATTTGGGTTTGTATGGATGATGTTGAAAAACATTTTAGCAAAGATACGAATTTCGGAACAAAGTTTTTTGATATTCTTGAAAAAAACACTAAAAAATATATTGATACAAAACCAAATATTATTTTTAGTGCAGTATGCGGTATCTGTTTGTTTTGTTCATTTTTCTCTATTTTTATTCTAAGTATTCTATTTGATTATTCAATTTTTACTGATGATTTTATTTTTTTGTATCTTGTAAGCGTTTTTACAACTATCGTCATCTCAATATTTTTGATATTTTTTGTTCACTCAAATCCCTCTGTGCTTGGTAAATGGACTGATGATGGTCGTGTGATTGAAAAAAAATGCGCTAATTTCAAAAAATATCTTGAGCATTTTGGTTCTTTTTCCCACAAAGAGGCTTTGCAAGTAAAGCTATGGGGAGAATACCTAGCATATGCGACTGCATTTGGAATTGCAGATAAAGTTTTATCTCAGCTAAAGTCAATCGCTTCAGATGCAACATTTTCTCAAAGTGATTTAGATACTCTCTTTTTAGTGAATGCATCTATGGTTCGTCTTAGTTATAATTCATATTATAATTCTTCTGTTTTGCGAAGTAGTTACTCATCTTCAAGTGGTGTGCACTCTGCAAGTTTTGGGGGTGGAGCAGGAGGAGGCGGTGGTGGGGGCGGAGCGCGTTAATTTGGTATATATGTGTTTTTTATTGTCAAGCTGACTAAACATGCCCACTTTGAGTGGGCGGTTGATGTAC
>CAZHIX010000002.1:0-35606 GCA_964532715.1 Microcaldota archaeon
CGAAGTAAACGAGTTATGTCCACAATGTAAGCGAAATGGGCGCGTGTATTGTCCTCACAAACCACTTCTGTCAATAAAATCCTCACATATTAAAGATTTTGATAAAACTGAATTTTTTGGTCCATCTCCTCCAAATATATTTGTAGGTCATTTCGGTTATCCAAAAATAAATGTTGGGCCTATGGTCTGTGTAGAAGCTGGATTGTCAGACAATCCAAAAGATTGGTTTGGATGGAACTTTGATAAAATAATTTATGCACGTTCAATGCAGATTCGTTCTCAAATTAATTCTGCAGTATCTGGTGCAAAAAATTTGCGCGCTCAAAAAATGGATTCTACGTCTGCTCGCATAATCTCAGATTCACAAGAAGCGGCTATGTCTGTGGCTGCAATTGACGTAGAGACACATTTTTCAAAAAAGCCTATTTTGAACGTGTCATTTCATTCAATAAATCAGCCCATGGGTCCAAGCGCACCTCTAAAAAAATTAATTGTTGCTCAAAATCCAAAAATCCCAAAAAAATTAGATGCTCTTGTTGATGATGGCGTGAAATCTCAAGACGCGTTACTTGAACTTTTTTCTCTTGGTTTTGATGAGCACTATTTAACTAGAATACTTACTGCTGGAGTTTTAGGAAAAAAAGACGCGCGTAAATTTGTTCCTACTAAGTGGGGTATAACTGCTGTGGACGATACGCTTGCAAAAGCGCAGATTGAAAAAATCAAGCAATTGCCTCAAAATAGCGATTTTCTATTATATGAAGGTGAGTATCTTTCAAATCGTTTTCACATCCTAATATTACCTGGCGCATGGGAATATGAAAATTTTGAAGCATGGGTCGGTTCTTTATCCTCAAATTGGGTCGAAGACCCCGCAACTCAATCGACGGCTAAAGCCGTCGGTGCACCAACGCCTGTATACAGGCGTTGGTTGTGTTGCGGGTCCAATTTGGGGATAGACTGCCGAATGAGGGATACCCCACTGCTTGCAGTGGGGACTCTTCGGCAGGCTTCATCAAATTTCAATATAAGTGTAGAGTATGAACCATATTGGGGTAGAACAAATTATGCATCTTCTCAAGGAGGCGGTTATTACTCTGCTCGGTTTAGTGTGTGTGAAATGCTTGTGTCCAAGCTTAAACGTCAAGCGCGCGTAGTTTTAATTCGTGAGATTTTGCCTGGGTATGAGTTGCCCTGTGGGGTCTGGGTAATTCGTGAAACTGTAAGAAATGCATTTTCAAACCCTGTTCAAAAATTTGCAAGCATAGAACAGTTGCAAGATGTTCTATGTAAAAATCTAAGCGCCCCTCTCTTGAATTTTATTTCAAAAAGCAATATTCTGGCACAAAAAAGGCTTGTTGATTTTTAACGTTCGGTGTATTTTCAGTATAATTACATGTTTTTTCATCCTTCAAAACATTTATATATATCTTAAGCATAAATATTGATAATTTATTGTAATATGTGGTGATTAATATATGGTAGTTATCAAATCAAATACAAATTCTTCTCTCCCCCAAAACACTCCGATAGATAATAAGACTGCTAAGTACGAAGCTCAAATAGCTAAAGCACAACTTGAAATTCTTAGACAAAACTTACTTATTGATTATCTGGATAATGCAATT
This sequence comes from Microcaldota archaeon, assembly GCA_964532715.1. Lineage (GTDB taxonomy): Archaea > Micrarchaeota > Micrarchaeia > Anstonellales > Anstonellaceae > 1-14-0-10-45-29. The sequence continues at coordinate 1,629 of CAZHIX010000002.1, forward strand.
AAATCTTCAAAAGAACAACGAGCATCTGTTCTTAGTGGGGTGTATGATCCTCAAGTAAGTGCATCAATCAGAGATTTTATGATCAACCCCCAAAATAAACAAAATGAGCAAGTTCCTGCTGAAATTGATGTAAGTAAATTAGTTCTCAACGCTATATTGAACCCTGCGCAAAAACCAACAGATCCAAAAAATATCAATCACAGTGAAGTCGTGCGCGACTTTATATTAAATGGTTCAAACGCACAGGTTTTGGGCAACAAACAAAATTTGCAAAACGATATTCTTACTGAAGACACGAATTCTTCTAATCAATCCGATTCTGCAAATCAAGTTTCAGATGTTTCTGAAGCACCAAATGCAAATACTCAAGAAATAATGGATGATGCAAAACAAAAATTCTCAAATTATCAAACCGAGGCAACGAGCTCTGATAGCAAGTTCTCATCTTATGATCAAGAGCTATTTCCAGAATACGAAAATAATACGACTGAGACTCCAGCGTCCACTCAAGAAAAAAGGACCTCTGATTCTAGCGACTCTTTTCCAATAGTTGGCGATTTAACCGAACCAATTGATTCTGAATATGATAATTTCGACGATTCAGCTTTTGGTGCACAAGAAAACAAACGCGCACAAACTCAGCAAGACTTAGGACAAAATAATGTTCAATCACAAGATGACGCTCAATCAAATGCAGATAACTTTGATGATGTCAACACTACCAAAAACACATCTTCTAAAAACACAACAAAAGAAAAATCAGGCAAATTCAAAAAGTTTGTAAAACGCTCTTTAGTTACACTTGCAATCGTAGCAGGCGCGTTTGGAATATACAAATCTTGCAACATGCCAACTGAGGATTCATACGTAATCAACAATCCCCCTAAAATAGTTTTTCCTCAAGATTCATCCGAATCACAAAATCCTGCAGATTCTATTTTGATCCCGCCAAGCACTCCTGACACCTTACCAAAACAAATTCCTGCACCAATAGACACTTCTAAATCAACCAAAATTGTTCCAGTCAATCCAGCTACTCCAAAAGACACCTCTAATTTAGAAAATAACAAAAAACAGATTTCTGCTCGCTACACAGTTGAAGACGGAATATATAAATTCAATCTTTCAGATAAAGATGTTGAAAATCTTGCGCTTGCAAGAAAACTTGGTATTTCAGGATTTTTCAAATACGTTTTACAAGCGCGTAGTGAATTCAAGGGCTTAGATAAAGAGTTTTTTGAAACTTTGAATAAGAATTGTATTTTGAATTTGAATAAAACATACGAAGAAGTATGCAAATCTTGCAATTACTGGAAAGTTTCTGATCTGCTAAACAAATCTGAAAACGGTACTCCTCAAGTTTGGATCAAACTAACTGATTTAACCTCAGATTTAATCAATACTAATCCTTTATCGGTATTTGATTGCGATAAAATTTTGAGTTTGGCTGGAATGAGTGAGAACAATTTAAGCAAATTGTATTCAGACTATGATTCAAATGGCAACTACATAATCTATGCCAATTGGTTAAGTAGTGCCGATTCTGTGTCCATATCCGATTCCTCAAAAGTTTCAATGGCAGAAGTAAAACAAGCACTTAATGACTGCGGTTTTGTTATTTATGATGTTTTGCCATTAAGCAAATCATCGTTAAGCAAACAAACTTCCATTCAAACGCAAACACCTACGTCTCAAGAAATGCAATATATTGTTGTTCCATCTGACACGACAACTCAAAAGACGAATGAATGGTCCGTTCCATTGTGGCCACTAAACAAACACTAAGCATTTTTCAGTCATTTTTTTTGTTTTTTAATTTTTTTAAATAGTTTTACTAACTTAATTAACGTGTTTATTGCATTCTAGCTCGTACTTGTGTATATCTAAAAATATCCACTATCAATACGGGTTGCTGTATCTTTTATCAGTGCGATCTCTTTGCGTGTGCTACGGGCATTAATATGTATTTTTAAGCGTGCGCGAATACGTAATATTGGTGATTCCGATATGGAAATCTTACTAATAGTTGGTTTAGCTGTTGTAGTATTGGCAGTTTTTTTCGTGTTCATGTTCAACGGTCTTGTTTCACTGAGGGCACGTGTTGAAAACGCATGGTCACAAATAGATGTTCAGCTAACAAAGCGTTATGAGCTTGTTCCAAATCTTGTTGAAACCGTGAAAGGTTATGCAAAGCATGAAAAAGAGCTTTTAGAAAACGTCACTAAAGCTCGTTCTGTTGCGATGGGCGCAAAAGATATGGGCGAGCGAGCAAAAGCAGAAAATGCGTTTTCTTCCACACTAAAAAGTCTTTTTGCTGTTGCAGAGAATTATCCGCAATTAAAAGCGAACGAAAACTTCAAACTTTTACAAGAGCAACTACAAGGAATTGAAGACAAAGTTGCGTATGCAAGACAATTCTACAACGATTCCGTGCTAGAATACAACACTTCAATCGCAACATTGCCAAACGCAGTTATTGCTGGTCCTCTTGGTTTTGTAGCAAAAGAATATTTCAAAGCGCAAGAAGAGGCGCGTTCTGCAGTAAAAGTAAAATTCTAATTTTTTATTTTCTATTTTGTTTTGAGGTCGGTTTTTTATGGCGAGTTTTTGGGACGTGCAAAGTCAAAATAAGTGGCAATCCTATTTGTTAGTTGTGTTAATGATGCCAATAATCATTGGACTTGCATGGTTTGCCAGCTGGTCTTTTGAAGGTGGCGAAATAATACTCCCGTTTGCAATACTTTTTTCAATAGTATATTCTATTGGCGGTTATTTTTACGGGGATAAAATTGTTCTTGCAACAACTGGTGCAAAACTTGCGCAAGGAAACGATTATGTGTATTTACAAAATGTCACCGAGGGGCTTGCACTTGCTGCCGGAATACCTAAACCAAAGCTTTACGTGATAGAAGATTCATCTCCAAATGCGTTTGCGACTGGTAGGGATCCAAAACATGCATCAATTGCAGTTACGCGTGGTCTTATAGATAAGATGAATCGGGCAGAACTTGAAGGAGTAATCGCGCATGAAATGTCTCACATAAAAAATTTTGATATACGTTTTATGACAACTGTTGTAGTTCTTGTGGGTCTTGTTGCAATTCTCTCTCAAATAATCGGAAGAATGTTTTTCTTCAGTGGCGGACGGGGCAGTGGTGATAAAAAAGGTGGCAATGCAGTCATAATGATTATCGGTATATTGCTTGTAATTCTTGGTCCAATCGCCGCACACTTGGTGAAATTTGCAATATCACGAAAACGTGAATATTTGGCAGATGCATCTGCAGCGCAACTTACAAGAAACCCGCAAGGTCTTGCTTCTGCACTTGAAAAACTAAAATCTGCACCTGCAATGGCAAAAAGTGATGATGCAACTGCATCTCTATTCATATCAAATCCTGCCGGTTCAAAAAAATCATTTTCAGAATCAATCTCCGGTTTGTTCTCAACGCATCCCCCTCTTGATGAACGAATTAAAATATTGCGTTCAATGTAAAATTCTATTTATTTTTATTAATTCAAACGTAAATAGTTTCTAATTTTTGTTGTTGTATTATCCTCTCAATGTTCTCTTGCTGTTCTTTTTTGAGTCCGTTTTTATCAATTATCGCGCCACAAACGGGTTCAATCGTTTTTTTTATTGCCTGTATAATAATCTGTTCATCAATTTCGTCTATTCTGTATTTTGAGCACATATGTGAAATTGCAATCTCTTTTGAGTCAATGAGTTTTTTACCTAAAATGTAATCGCTAAACTTTGGGGTATAATGTCCTCCTCCAAATGCAATATATGTCGGATATTGGGGTTCAACTCTTAGCAGTGTTTTGAACATTGCTTGTGCGACAATTTTACCTGCAGTTTGATTATTCCATTCCTTTTGTGATGAACCTATCTCTACAAAAATTATGGGCAAATTTCCATTTTTCGGAGTCGGCCCATGATGGTCAACCTCTGCGCAAACTTGCCAATTAAGCCCTAATTCGTGATTCTGTTCATATAAAAATTTGAGTATCTGCTTTAGTTTGCATGCGTATGCAACGTTCAATGTTCTTGGTGTTCCTCCGTAATCTGCGCTTGCCCAGTTTCCCGCAAAATGTGCAGTAAGTGCGGGTAACTCTTTTTCGCTTTTATGTGTACTTGCATACATAAAATAATTTGATTCAAAATCTGGCTCTATTTCAATAATAGATTTATCGTATCCGATTGCGCTTGCGCCCGTGCAACAGTTTTGTTTACCGCACGCAGAAAACGTATATAATTTTTCATTATGTTTTTTCCATTTCCAATCATCTTGAAGATGTTTAACTATATTTAGGGACGCTTCATTCTTAGTAGAAAAGAGTATTGAACCTAACTTTAGCTCTTTTGCGCATGTCATACTTCTAGTCTTGTAGTTGTATGTTTTTATGCATTAGTTGTTATCCTGGTTGTTATTCCATATGTGTAGCAACTAATACATGTGTTTTAAACTTCCTATCGCCTTTCTCACTTTTTCAAATGCATTTTTTGTGTTTGTCAAATAAAGATATTCAAATGCATTTGCCAAATCTGTATCTTCTGCCATCGGAGGTAACGAAAATTTATATCTGCCTGCTTTTTTTGCAAGTAATCCTTTCTCTTTTAGTTGATGAATGTGATATCTAACCGCCTTTATCTGTGCTGGTGGCAAATTCTTTTCACGCACCTGATTTACAATCTCCATTATTCTATTCATGTCTGGTTCTTCTGATGCAAAATGGGCTTTTAGGAGTGCATCAAAAATATCAATGAGCAACGTTCTTGTTTCATTTGGAGATATGAGTCCAAGCGACAGTGCTAAATATCTTACAAGCCCACGTCGCGTGAGTTTTACTTCTGAGAATAGTTGCATGTCTCTTATTATATACTCTTGGCGTATTAGCGAACTTTCTAAAAAAGTCATATGACCAAAACTCTTTTGGAACAGATGTTTTTAATGCTTTTGAATCACTTCTGAATCGGTGCACCAAACATTTATATATGTTGGAATTAACCTAATTATATGGATGTGGTTTGTGATAATTGCAGTAGTGTTAACTATCATATTAAATATGAAGATATATACTCTCCAATTGATTTAGCAGTAGCTTCTGCTATGAAATCTGGAATTAGTTTTTGCAAACCTATATCTGAATATTTCCAAAACAATGGGCACACTGGTTTTTTCAACATTTCTTTTGACAAAATATCATTCAAAGATGAAAATACTGGGAATGTATATACCTTACGTCGCTTTCCGGTTTTTGTGGATGATTATCAAGGGTTCTATATTTTACCTATTGAGTCTAGTAACTCTGAGAAAAACTCTACTAAAGATACTTCTGAAGATTTGTTCAACTCTGAGTCTAATACTAATAATTCATCTTCAAATCCTTCTAAATCCACTCAATGTTCTTTACGGGTTTATAGAATAAAATCTCACGAGTCTGTATCTGATAAAATATGGCGTCTGACTACTGTTCAAAATGATTATGTGGGGCATATCCGACCTTTGCATCAATATAGCTTAAATATGAAAAATTATGAATTTTTAACGAGCAGTTGTTTATCTGAGCAAAAAAAAGAACATTTGCGTTCACTAAAAGAAACTATCAATACTCTCTATTCTTTAGAAGTAAAAGCGCAAACAACCATAAACGAGTATCTCAATCTCAACAGCGCAAAAATTTTTCCTCTAATTAAAGAATACGCTAAAACATTGTCAGATATCCGCGAGATATACGATCTTCGCCGTAGTTTTGTGTTCATAGATACAAACTATTGGGCGGGTAATCATGCGGATTGGGTTAATCTTTGTGAATTCTTGCCATTTGAAAATATAAATGTCGATCAGCTACTTATTCATCTAGACTCAAAAAAGTACCATACAAAATTTAGGCGCACAACAACAAAGATTCTCAAATCTTTTTTTGAAAACCAGCACAACTTACTTTTTGAAAGTCCTGTCAATTATATCTATTCTGCAATTCGTGAGCTTGAGCATTCGCGATATGCTCCAGATAAGAAATTACTAAACTTATCCAATCTTGCAATGAAATATGATTTAGAATGCGCTTCATTAATGTCATTTTTAGATTCAATGAGTTTGCAAATTGATAAAAAAACTGCATCTGAACGCGAAATTAATGCTGAATTAATAAAAAAATTAATCTCGTTCTCAGATCTTAAGCTCTCAACTCTACGCTCTGCTCAAAAAATTCTCAACGATCTAAATACTCATAAAAAAAGTAATTCGTATGCGCTTGCACGTAGAATGCTCTGTCTTTATATTGCTCGTCTAAGTTGGGCAGATTCACAAAACGACTCAAAACTGTTTTCTGAATTTATGGAGTTTTTTAAAGATTCCACTATAACTTTCAAGTCAGCTTATTATCCTCTTCAATCTATTAATGCAATAAATCAAACTACACTCTCATTATCTAATTCTTTAATGTCAAAATCTTTTGGCGAAAACCAAAAACAATACAAACAAGCGCGCAAAGAACTGCTTGATAATCTTGAAGTTATAGCATCAAAACTTGAATCAGAAGGTGCCCGTGTTTATGCAATTCGTGCAAGAGAATTTAGACAAAAAGAAGTTTCTCATTCAAGATACAAACTAGGTCCTCAACGTTATCTTGCATCAGAAATTTTTTCTGCATGGCATATATTGCAAGTGCTCTTATGCGAAAAAACGGGAGTATCTGATTTGCAAAAACAACTATTTCTTGAATTATCTCAAGATCTAGAGCGTGCTGTATCTCAAGCAATCAATGCTATGAACTCATTGGTTTCAAGAGATTATGTTTCCAATTGTTTTTTTGTTAAAAATAATCCAACTCTGCATTATATTGAAAAATCTCCATCTGACATTTTTCCCATACACACACAACTGAACAGTCATGGTGATATAAAAATAGGTTTGGATATACTTATCCCAAAAACTGATAATTTTGTTCAACATACTTCTTCTGATTCTATTTCTTCAATCAATTCTTCAAGTTCCAAAACTCAATCTATGAATTTAGGTCGGCGTATTTACAACGTGGTTTGTAAGGGCGATAAAATAGAAAATTTTGAATTTAAAACAGACAATCTACGTCAAAGTCCTGCCAAATCTCCACCAATGCGACCAAACAAATACGAATTTATATTCGGACCAAAACTTTCTTATCCTTCTAGTTTAAACTTTAGTGAAGAAGATGTAAAACAACTTGCAAATTATGTGCGTGCAAATAAATCTCATCGTGGCGAACTTGCGTCAATTGCATATAAGCTTCCATATATCTTTGGGCACGTAGTAAGTGCAGACCCATTTAGAGGTTGCAAACTGGTTCAATATGCTTCATACGATGATAATCAACTTTGTGTAGTGAACAAATTAGGTTTTTATCCTTCTGTTTTCCAAGAGGATGATGGAAATAATGTGTCAATTTGGGATGTAAGAAAATCTACAAATTCCAGCCTGCTTCAAAACATGTCTAAATTCGTAAACAATACTGCTCAAAAATTACTGCATCAAAAAGAAACAATCTCTTGCAACAACCTCGGTCGTGGTTCTTGGGATGATGTTCGTTGGCCTTGTGCAGCGAATATTCTTGTAAGTACCGAGTTTACTCAATTTCAATCTGCATTGTGTAACGAAGTAATCTCCGACCGGTTAAACTGTCTTATGTCTGATGTTTTTGCAGTTGTTGATAAAGTTCTAAATCGTCTAGTGGTTGAGCAAAAGCAAAAATCAACATCCAAGACTATCTACGCCCCCGAAAATTCTTGCGAGCACAAACCTGTTTTGTCTCAATCGGATTCAAAAGAACCTGTATCCGATACACAATCAACAAGACGTGCAATCAATCTAATGAAGTCCAATTCATCTGTTCCATACACACAACACACTAAAAATAACAAAATTGATCTACGCCAATTATAACTCACATATTTTTTCTAATAGTGCGATAAGCTTTTGGGGCATCCTCGTCTTTTAGTACAATTATGAATTCAGTAAGTGTGGAGACTATCTCATAAACGTTTATATTTTCCCAAGACAGCTCTCTTAATACTCTATCAAAAAAACCTGGTTGATACAAAATATCTTTTGAAAATTTAAGTATCAAAAGACTCAATTCTTTTTCTACATTAGTTATTTTTTCATTTTTTAAAACTGCCATAAATTCTTTTTCAAATTTAGCTGAACTTATTATTGTAACTTCTGTAGGTGTTTGTGTTATAGAAATTATATCGTTTGGGCTCTTTGATGCAATTTTTTGAATTTGCATTATTTTGTCATATGTGTTTAAACTTTTTTGCAAATCTATTTGCAATGCATCTGATTTTATACAAACTTCTATTTTTGAAAAATTATTCTTCTCAATCTGTTCTTGTTTTTGTGCAACCATCAAATCTCTCATTCTTGAAAGGGACATAACAATTGCGGGTATTCTAATGTCTTTTTTTAACTCTGTTTGTACTTGGGGGTGTAAATATTTTGCAAGTCTGTGAAACGAAATCAAATCCCGTTCGATAAACTGTTCTAAATTCGGGTGTTCTCGCACTATCTTTTGTACTATATGTGCAACCGTTGGCATAATGTTATTTACAAAACAAATAGTTAAATAGTCAACACCTGTTCTCGAGAGTTTTTTTGATGAGCTTTTTTTCTGCATCCTTGATTTTTGCATAGTGCTTTGCATTTTATAAATTTTTTATATGATAACTTCTCATGCCACAAAAACAAACTCGTTATATTGTAATTCTTGGTTCGTTGATGTCTGGTTTAGGAAAAGGTATTCTTTCTGCATCAATAGGGCGTATTCTTCAGTCTCAAGGATATTTAGTATCCCCTATAAAATTTGATGGTTATCTCAACGTGGATTGTGGCACGATGAATCCATTTAGACATGGTGAAGTATTTGTCCTCAACGACGGAACTGAATGTGATATGGATTTTGGAACATATGAACGTTATCTAAACATAAATTTATCTGGGGGCAACTCAATTACTGGGGGAAAACTTTTCAAAAAAGTAATTGAAAAAGAGCGCTCTGGTGGCTATCTTGGTAAAGATGTACAAATAGTCCCTCATCTTACTAATGAAATAAAAAAATGGGTACGTGGGGTTGGCGAATCTAATAATTCTGATTTTGTGATAGTAGAAGTAGGTGGAACGGTAGGAGACCTTGAAAACAATTATTTCATAGAAGCAATGCGTCAAATGGCATACGAAGAAGCTGGCAACATTACGTTTGTGCAACTTACATATATTCCTTCTTTACAAAAGGGCGAACCAAAGACAAAACCTACTCAACATGCAAATCGTTTAATCACGAGTATGGGAATAACTCCAAAACTGATAGTTTGCCGTGCAGAAGAAAAATTAAACAAAGATGCTAAAGAAAAAATATCTATGTTTTGCAACGTAGAATTAGATGATGTATTTGACGATCCTGCACTGGCAACAATTTATGAGCTTCCACTAATTTTAGAAAAACAAAGTTTCTGCTCAAGATTGTTATCTAAATTTAATATAAAACCAAAAGAAACCAATCTAAAGGACTGGGCTTCGCTTGTCAATAAAATAAAAAGCCCAAAAAATGAGCTTAACATCGCGGTTACTGGTAAATATGTTTCTGTAAAAGACGCGTATGTTTCAATAGAAGAAGCGCTTGTCCATTCTTCTGCCTCAAATAATTGTCATGTCAATCTAGAATTCATAGATACTGAAGAGCTTGAGAAAAATAGTGCAAACATCAGTCAAATTCTATCTAAATTTGATGGAATAATTGTTCCGGGCGGATTTGGTTCACGTGGTGTGGAAGGAAAAATTGAGGCGATAAAATATGCGCGCATAAACTCCATCCCATTTCTTGGTTTATGCTTAGGTCTTCAATTATGTGTAGTGGAATATGCAAGAAACTGTGCAAATCTGGACGGTGCAAATTCTACTGAGATGAATAAGGATACAAAATATCCTGTGATTGATTTGCTACCTGAGCAAAAAGCAATAAAAGACAAAGGTGCAACCATGCGTCTTGGTGCATGGGATTGTGTTCTTAAAAAAGGCACAAAAGCATATGATTCATATGGTTGTGAAAAAATATCTGAAAGGCATCGTCATCGTTTTGAAGTTAATAATGAATTTATCGGGTTGCTTGAAAATGCCGGGCTTGTGATATCTGGCAAATCTCCAGATGGAAAAATAGTTGAAATGGTTGAGTGGTCATCTGGTTGGGGGGTTGCAACTCAGGCGCATCCAGAACTAAAATCTCGTCTTGAAAATCCTGCGCCTTTGTTTGTTTCGTTTGTGCAAGCCTGTCTGAAAAATAAGAAATCTCTTGTCCAAACACAAAAAATATCTTCAGCTGAAAACAAATAAATGTGCAATGTTTTGTGTTGTTTTCAATCATCTATCTATTTATCCTCGGTTTGTGTTCTTCAACGAGTGTATGTGCATCTTTGAGTTTGTGGTTTTAATCAATGGAGGTGACATGCACTTCAATGAACATATGTGCATTGTTAGTCTGTATTTTCAATCAATGAGCATGTGTGGACTTATCAACGAGTTTATGTATATCTGTTCGTATATGTTCTCAATCAATGTGTATATCATTCTTCAGTTTGTACTTCAAATCAATGGATGCACACTCTTTTTATGTCCTATATATTCTGCATATTCTGTATACACTAACTTACTATATGTTTGCCATTTTTCTAAAACCGTTTTATTTATAATCTTCACGTTCTTTTTCTCTTCATACTATTCTTATGGGTGATGGGTTGGCAAATATTATGAAAAAAAGAAAAAGTTCATCGGTTCAAAAACAAAAATCGCGTTCTGCAAATTATTTTGTAAAAAAATCAGCCACAAACAAACAGATACAGAAAGCATTAGTACAATCTCGTAAAATTCAAAAAAGCGTTCGTTTGAAATCTGTAAAATCTGCTAAAAAATCACAGAATTTATCTGCCTCAAAAGTTGCGACTACTTCTAACGTTTCATTTGTAAAACCAAAAGCAAAACTTTCAAGCTATTTTCTTTCATCTGATATAATAAGAAAAGATTTGAAATATCAGTCAAAATCCCAGCCCGTGCTTGCATCAAAACAAGAATTTGAACAAAAAATACAACTTGCGCGTTCTCTCAACACCGGGCTTAAAGAAAAATCAAAAAAAGCACGTCTAAGTCGCTTTGAAATAATTAAGCGAAATATAATGATATTAGTCCGCAGATTTTTGGCATGGTTCTCATCAAATTCTCATCGTGCAAATATCACCTCTGCTGGTCGTCGTGCTCTTTTACAACTTGGGGATTTGTATGATTTACTAATGCTTGAGGCTATTGATGACGAATCGTTGCTTAAATTAAAAGTTGCCTATGGGGAAGCATGCTACTATGTTACTCAAGCTTCAAGAAGCTATCTTAAAAAACACGGGGGAAAAGGACGAGAAAATTACTCCGCATACTTTGATCGCTTTGTAGATTGTGCGTCCGGATAATTTTTAAACTGTAAACGGGGTATCATTTCATGGCATCAAATTCGTGTGGTCTTTTTGGCTTTATACAAAACTTAATTTTAAGAAAAATCATAGAAGTCTTATTTTCGTCAATTCCGGGCGCAATAATCTTTTTTGTTTTTATAATTGCAACTGGTATTTTGAATATCTTATCAACATCCGGTACAGAGAACAATATCTTTGCACTCACTTACATTCCTGTTGTTTGTGTATTGCCTATAGTGATTGGGGTTATCGGGCCACTTATTCTTGAAAAAGTTCGCTCAAACCCAACTCTTTCGTTGCGTGCATCTGTTCTTGTGTCTTTCATATCTGCATTTGTTGGGTCATTTTTTGGTGCTTTTGCACTTGCAATAACTGGTGTGGTCTCTGAAGGGTTTAGTCCATTTGGCGGATTACTTGAACCGGTACTTGGCGCACCTGGGCTTCTCTTGGCAATGGTTCTTATAGTGTTTATATCTACAATCTTATCAACTATCGGTGGAGCGTTAATAACTGTGCTTCTAAATAGGGCAGGTAACTAAATATGGCATCTATATTTGATACTGTGGAATCAATAAAACTTGGACTTTTATCAATCGGTCCTGGAATCGCAGTAATACTCATAGTTTTAGGTGGAATAGTATATGGGCTGTCTTATACTCAACCTGCGCACAATCGTGGCAAATGGCAATCGCTTGGTGCGGGTATATTCATAGGCGGTATAATCGTAGCTGCTATTGTAGGTGCAGCAGAACTAATCGCGCAGTCTTCACTTACGCTACTCACTTAATTTTTTTGTATTTTTGTTTGTAATACTTTTGAGCAAATATTTTTGTTTTGCCATGGAATTGTTAAGTTCTAAAAGCTTCTTATTCAAACTTAGTATATGTCGTCCTTGCTTGTTCTTGATTTGTCCGCAACTTCTGCGGTTTATTCTCTTGCACTAAATCTAATTGTAATCAGCCTATTTTTATGTGCGTTTGCACTTGGAATATCACACGCATTTAAACTGAAACGACTCTGGGCATGGGGGGTTGAAGAGCTTGCTCAAGCGATAATCAATGCGTCTCTACTAGGAGTAATTATTGGCTTTGGGGTTTTTGCAACTTCAATGATGGATTCATTTGTAGACTCTGCAAGTTTTTCAAATTGTTCTTATTTGTCATATTCACAAAATTCTCCAATTGCATATTCGTTATGTTCTATAGAGCAAACTCAAGATAAGGCATGGAAAATTTCTGATTCTACTCTAAGTCAATCATATCTTCTTGGAGCATTATCTTCTTTGGAATTGTCTTTTAATGTAGCACATGCATCTCCATTTAATTCTCTTTCACATAGTGCACAAGCCTACAATTCATGGGCGCAAACTCTCGGAGTTTTGTTAAGCTCTCTTGAGTTAAATCGCCAATTTTTACTCTTTGTAGCTAAAAGTGGTTTTTCATTTTTCTTACCGTTAGGTCTTTTATTGCGTATGTTTTTTGCAACAAGAAAATTAGGTGGTGCAATAATGGCAGGTGCAATTTCATTTTTTATGTTATACCCACTTTTATTTTTTTCATTTAGCGTGTCTGATTCAAATCTGCAAACTGCCTTTGATTTTGCATTTAATGATCTGAACAATTTATCTAAAACTCTTGAGTTTGTTCCAACAATTGACTGGGCAAAAGAACCTGATATAGCCGGGCTCTTTGATTCTTTAGCTAACACGCAATTAGCAAGTCTCGCTTCAGCTCCATTTAGGTCAGTTCCTCAATTTATAGGTGTCTTGTGCATGTATTCGTTTTCGTATCCGCTTTTTGCGTTTGCGCTTTGTTTAGTGTGTGCCAAAGAACTTTACGGATTTTTAGGTTCACCTCTAAGTATTGATATTTTTTCCAACGTATAGTTAAGTGTTTGTTCTTTCACGCTCATCGTCATGTGCGATGAAAAACTCCCGTGTCGTTTGTATGCAATTGAGTTGATGTGTGCATGTTTACTCAATCACTGTTTTGTTTTATTCTCTGGTTTTTTTACTGCTATTCTCCATATGCGCGTTCGTCCCTGTCCTTTTCTCACTTCTTCACATTCTAAAATTCCAATTGTGTTTAGCTTCTCTAAATGATTTCTTATCCCCCTTATTTTTTCTTGAGGTATTTTTAATTTATCATAAATCTGACCTGACTCAATAGGGGTTCTATTGTCACGCACGATCTGGATTATTTTTTTGTCAACATCTTCAAGTGCATTTTCTTTTCTTTGTGCAAGCGTATTCTCTGTTTGCACTGCGCGTTCTCTAACTGCTTGCACATGTTCAACTGTAATTTTTTTACACGACTGAGTTTGAGCTTTTTTTGCTGATGCCCAAAGCAAGTGTAGTGCAAGTCTCGCATCTCCTTGTGATTTTGCGCCTATCCCTGCGCAAAGCCCTAATACGTCCTCGTCATATGCGTCATCAAATAATGCTATTTTTGCTCTTTGTCTAAGTATTTCTTTGAGCTGAGTAGGTGTGTATTGTTCAAAATAAATCGTGTGATTTGCAAGCACAGACCTGACGCGCGCATCAAGTTTTAATGTAATCTCCTTTTCATTTGTTATGGCAATCAATGAACTTGATAACCCTATAGCTTCTTGTGATCTTGATAAATCGTAGAGAATTTTATCGTCTTGTGTTGAACTATCTAAGAGTCTATCTACTTCGTCAAGTATGATGATTGGGATTCTTTTTTCTCTTCTTCCAATCTCTGCGAGTCTTGCAACTATTTCATCAGTTGCAATTCCTCTTCGTGGAAGCATATCTCCAAGTTCAATCACAATCTTGTTCAATATCGCGTATCTTGTAGTTGTCTCCCAACAATTGATGTAAATCATAATTGGAGCGTTTGAAACTTCACATAACTGAGTAAGTAATAATTTGGATATCGTAGTTTTTCCAGTTCCCGGGGGTCCAACCAACAACATAGATTGAGGTGCGACTCCGCGTGTCGCCTCTTGCAAATACGATGCCATGTCTTTCATCTGTCGTTCTCTTGTGGGCATTTCGTCTGGCATGAACTCAGGCCTTAGTGCATTTTCATTTTTGAATATATCGCTGTTTTTTTCCATCTGGCGAAAAATGTTTGCCATTATGGTATTTACTCGTGTGTCTTTATCAATATTTAGTGTGTCTTTCTTTTGGTGTAATTATGAGTCTTGTTGAGTCAAGTCAAAAATTAAAGCCAGGTCAAAAAGCTTTGAATTTTGAACTATTTGGGGTAGATGGAAAAATTCATCGCTTAGAAGATTATTCTGATGCAAATGCATTAGTTGTAATATTTATGTGTAATCATTGTCCATATGTCCTTGCAAAAATTCAAACCATAAACAATATTTATGAACAATACAACAAACGAAAAGTTGCGTTTGTAGCTATAAATTCAAATAATCACCCAGATTATCCAGATGACTCTTTTGAAAACATGAAAAAGTTTGCAAAAGAAAACCACCTTAAATTCGATTACTTATTTGACGACACTCAAAAAATTGCAAAAGATTACGGTGCAACATGTACTCCTGACGTATTCGTTTTTGATGCAGATTTTATTCTTGCTTATCATGGTCGTGTAGATGATGCACGCACTTTAGATGCAATGCCAACTACTCATGATTTGATGGATGTGCTTGATGCATTAAGTGTAGGTTCACTTCCAAGAAATGCGTTCTTGCCATCTATGGGGTGTTCTATAAAATGGCGGGATTAAATGTCTAAGTTAAAAATTGTTTTTCTTGGAACAAATGGCTGGTATAGCACGAATGTTGCAAACACTATATGCACTCTAATTGAGACTGATAATCGTTACATTGTTCTTGATGCAGGAGACGGGATACAACATTTGGATAAATATGTAACTGACAAAAATAAACCAATAGATATCTTTTTATCTCATTTTCATTTAGATCACGTGTTTGGTCTTCACATACAACCAAAATTCAGATTTCTAAATAACAAAATAAGAATATTTTCACAAACCGGTGCAAAAAAAATTCTCAATACCCTTGTAAACAAACCATTTACAGCTTCTTTTTCAACTCTAAAATCAAAAGGATTTAATGTAGGTGTGCATGAACTTGTGCTTGGAAAAAATGTGATTGATGACTACGTAGTCCATGCGCAACCGCTTGTGCACGCAGATTCTTGCTGGGGGTTTCGTTTTGAAATTGGTTTAAATACTCATCACGAAAAAATAATCTCTTATTGTACGGACACTGGTCCATGCGAAAACATAATCTCTCTTTCAAAAAACGCAGATGTGCTCATAACTGAGTGTTCACTTTTACCTACTGATTCTTTATCGCCTGATTGGCCACATATGACTCCTCAGCTAGGTGCAAAAAGTGCAAAAGATTCAAATGTAAAGCTTCTAATCTTTACTCATTTTGCGGCGCATAAATATACTTCTCTAAAATTGCGTGAAGATGCAAAATTGCATGCACAAAATATATTTGCAAATGTAATCTGTGCTCACGATGGTCTTGAATTATCAATCTAAAAATTTTTTTGGCGTTTTATGTGTTTTGTATGTTAGTTTTTTGTTGTGATATGTTTTAATATATGTATTTACATAATTTATATGTGCAACGTGTGCGCGGTGTATTATAATGGTTAATCCAGTTGTGCTCTTAGTTGAAGATAATGAAAATTATCTAAACGTTTACTCACAAATTCTTCGTTCAGGCTTGTGTGATGGGGTTCGTTGCGAAGTAATATGTGCAGTCGACGGTGTGGATGGTTTTGAAAAATTCTCTCAAAATATAAACGACATTTCATTTGTAATCACAGATTTTAAAATGCCACGTTTAAACGGGGGCGAGCTTGCAAAAAAGATTCGCGATTTAGATCCTACGATGCATATAATACTTAACAGTTCTACATTTGCTCCTCCAAGTAGATCTCATTTATTTTTTGCATCTACTCTCAAGGACAAAGAAAATTTCATCAGTGCCACTTCAATGCTCATACAAATGTGGCAAACAAAATCAACTTTTTTTAGTGATTGTGCGCAAATTTCAAGGCAAGCCACTTGTGATCTGAATTCAAACAACAAAACCTCAAATCCAAAAATTTCAGACAAATTTTTTTCAAATATAAGACGATTGCTTGTAACTAACCGCTAAATTCCTTGATTATTACCTCGTAAGTTATAGTTTGGTCTTATAAATATTGTTATGCATAATAGTCCCATGCGTTTTTCTTTTTTGTAACGCCGTGGTGATCAGCAATGTACAACATATTAACAGTTCAAGACAGAGTTCGTTTGCCTGCACAGAATTTCTCTATGGAACTTGTCGGTGGTCTAACTCAAATTTTACGTGAAAAATACGAGCGAAGAACCGATAAAGATTCTGGGATAGTTCTTTCTGTTTGGGATGTAAAACCCCTTGGAGATGGGATAGTCATTCCTTCTGATGGTGCGGCTCATTATGACGTTGAGTTCAATGTTCTTACTTATAGACCTCAAGTCAACGAAGTGGTTGAAGCAAATGTTTCAGAAATTGTAGAATTTGGAGCATTTGTAGGTTTAGGTCCGATTGAGGGTCTTATTCATCTTTCTCAAATAACAAATGATTTTCTAAACTATAACAAAAAATCTGCCGTATTTAGTGCAAAGGAATCTAAAAAAATGTTAAAAAAAGGCGATACGGTGTATGCAAAGATTACTACTGTGTCATTGAAGCCAACCTTGGCAGATACGAAAATTGGTCTATCAATGCGCCCTGCCGGTCTTGGGAAAGACGAGTGGATAGAAAAAGATGATAAACGTTTACAAGGTGGCGAGCCAGCAATGAAAGAGGAGAAAAAAGAGCACAAAGAAAAACCAAAAAAAACAAAAGAAAAAAGTGATTAGTGATTTTCATGGTTAAAGTAGATAAGTCAACTCATAGAATTTATTCAGATGACGATCCATATCTTCAAAGTGAACAAGCAAAACAATCTGAGTTTTCAGATCGTTACAATTCGTCTGTATTAGTTTTTGATGCTGGACGATCAGAAATTGCACAAAAGATGGGTTTTACAACTCCTGGTCTTTATGCAATAAAAGTAAGGTGATATTTATGGGCAAACCAAGAGGCAGAAGTAGACTCGTAACTTGTGATTCATGTGGTAGAAGTGTTCCACGTGATAAAGCATTAGTTATAGATAGTATTACTGTTTATTCAACCGAATTTAAAGGGGATACTGAAGAGGAAAAATTAAATGACGTAAAAACCTCTCTAAGACGTGAAATGCATTATTGCATATCTTGCGGAAAGCATCGTCATCTTTTTGATAAAAAAGCAAAAATGCTTCAACGACAAAAAGATAGGTGGGGTAGTCAAGACAAGGAGGCAAATTGGGGTTCACGAGATCGTTTCTGAAATTTATTTATATTTTAATTTATATACTTGGACTCAAAACAACAAAAAATTGTTTTGATGTTTTGCGACAGTTAGGGGTGATCTGTTGGCTGAGAAAACGATAGTTTTTGATGGGCGGGAGTATAGGGGGATATGTTATGAGCTTGGAAACAAGCCATTGCTTATTCTAAAAGCTAAGAAAGGCTATGTTGCGTGTTCTTATCTTGATCGCTCTTCTGCCGAAAATCTTGGGGATATTGCCGCGTTTGTTTGCGGAGTAGACTCGTTTGAGGATCTCTATACCTCCAAAATAAAAAATATGACTGCATGGGCCGAAGAAATGGGCATACGAGAAGGTATGTCTGTTAAAAAAGCACTTGAACTCATGGATAAGTTCTGAGGTAGTCGGACTATTTCGTCCTCTATTTCATCTTTTTTCTTCAAATATCCACTCAAGCGAATCTGTTTTATTCATAATCTCAAAGAGTTTTTTAGCTTCTTTAGTTCGCAAAATCTTTTTGGTATTATCTATCCACGTCTGTGTTCTAAATCCTAAATCAAGATATTCTTTTGCTCTAAATGCGCATTCAAGTTTATCCGCATCTTTTAGATAATCAAAAATCCACTTTTTTTGTTCAAGATTCAAACAATTAGTCATGTCCTGTTTTATATCTTCTGGTAATTTTGAAATTTGTAGTTTTTCGCACTCTTTTTCGTGTGCATCTATATACTTTCTTGCTATTCTATGAATATCTCCAATTCTTGCCTCGTGCAAATCGTGAAAAAGTATAGCTTTTATCAGTATCCCTTCATCTTTCATACTCATATTTGCCATTTTTGCAAGTATATATGCAAGGACTGCACTTCGATAAGAATGTTCTGCAACCGATTCACTTGGTGCGCACACCGTTCTCCAACCGCTCCTATCTACGTTTTTTAAACTTCCAACTTCGTACAAAAATCGCACTAACGATTTTATCTCCTTATCACTATATGCTGTTTTTATCCCCATACACATTCTCTCACAATTTCATCCCTGCTCAAGCTTTGTTTGTTGTATTGTGGGTGCGCAATATCCAATCAGTGCACCTAGAGCTTTTTGAGACATTATAATATCTTTCATTTGTTGTGGTTCATATCCCGGTTTTATCAATCTGGTGTGACCACGTAGGCCCCTTCCAGATTCAATAGTTGTAATAAGTCCAAGCATTTCTAAATCGTTTAGATACTCTCTATACCATCTTGCAGATCGCTTTGGTTTTTTGAATTGTCTGCATACTTTTGAATATTCTTCATAAACTTCTCCTGACATGAGACTTTTTTCAATATCTTGTCCGTCTGTAAGTTTTTTGTAACTTGAGCTTTTGAGCCATAAATTACAAACTGCAAGTAATACTAATTGTTGATGTGTAGGTAGCGTGGCTATAGTCTCAGCTGCTAAATCCACATCCACATTTCTTCTTGCCTGTTCAACCTCGCTGTCTGTAACTATCCCAATCTTTTTCTCATCAGCATATTCTCCTGCCTTTAATAGAAGCTTTAATGCATATCTTGCATCACCCGTTTCTGATGCCACTATGGCAGACGCTAAATTTATTGCAGACTCATGAACTGTCCCATCCTTGAATCCTTCCATAGCTCTTTGTTCAAGTATCGCGCGCAACTGAATTGGCGTATAAGTTGCAAACGCCATCTCAGTTTCACATAATGACGATTTGCTTCTTGAATCTAGCGCATCTTTAAACGATAATCTATTAGTTATACCTATAATTGTAACTGAACCTACCTTGAGCTCGTCGTTCATTCTGGTCAGCGTATACATTAATTCGTCTAAATCTTTTACCATATCAACTTCATCAAGTATAACTATAACTCTTCTTGGGATAGCGCCAAGATTATCTATATACTCAATCAATTTTTCATAAAAATGTGAAAGCCCAAACCCAGTTTTATCAAGTTCTGGCAAATACTCCTTTGCAATTTTCTGTATGACTCTATATCTGGAATTATACATTCTGCAATTTACATAAACTGGTGGCGATTCTGGTTTTTTTTGCACGTATTCTCGCATAACCATTCTTACTGTGCAAGTTTTTCCTGTCCCAGTTTTTCCATATATGAATAAGTTTCTAGGCCGTTCCCCATTTATTGCAGGCGCAACCGAAACCATAACTTTCTCAATCTCTTTATCTCTAAATGGTAAAACTTCAGGTACAAAATGTGGGGACAGCACGTCTCGTTTTCTAAAAACCGTCGGAGAAGATAATATCTCATCAAATGAAGGCATACTTTTGATTAACTAATGCGAATTTGAAAAACGTTTGCCTCTTGCAAAGCTTTAAAAGAAGAAGCTGGTTAAACTCCTATCAGGTGGCATTTTTGCTTTAGAATTTTTAGAGGTGGAACGATGGGCATTTTTGATGATTTGTCAAAGTCGCTTGGTATTTCAAAGGACAAGGACACTGACAACATAGAAGAATATATAGATTCAGTTGACATGGAAAGTGTAGATGTTCTTCACGAAGCTGCAGATTTCTATGTAAAACCAATATCTCTTGAATCTGAGTCAGACGTAAGTGTTGTAATAGATGAATTAAAGCAGAAAAACTTGGTTTTACTCAATGTATCTGCAATGAAACGCAATACTGCGAAACTCAAAATGATTGTTGATAATATCAAGGCTCATGTGCACAAGATAAATGGAGATATTGCAAGAATTGATGAAGATAAAATTTTGTTAACTCCAACAAAAGTAAAAATTGTAAAAACAAGAAAAAAATAATCGTTTTCTAATTCTTTTTTAATTTGTTTTTATCCTTTTATCTTTTGGTCTATGTGAAAAACATGTTTATTACTTTTTGAACATCTTTTTTTTCAATCAATATATATGTAGAATCCCATGCGGAAAATACTTCCATTATACTAATAGATTGCTCATAAAATTTTGCAAGTATATGGAATAATACCCCTGGGGTTTCTTCAATATTTTTTGCATGTGCAAGCTCAATAAGCGTCAGACCCTCCTTATAGTATATCGAATCTTTTTCATATTGTTTTAGTAAATTTCTCTCGGCTATACACACTTGTTTATCTGAATACGAAATAATATTTTTTGATTTAATCTCTTTTTTTATATCTGCAACTAAAACTGCATAACCTGAACGTATATTTATGGTTGTGGTTTGCACAATTTTCTTCGGCTCATTTGATGGGGGCAATATTTTGTGTGATTTTTGTAAAAATCTATACAATGCAACCATGACTGCATCTTGTGAGCGTTTGATGTTCGCATCTTGTTTTATTTTTCTTGCAAGTGACGATGTATTAATTAATTTCTGATTCGCCAAATCCAAAAGATATGGTCTTTCATACATATATTCTTCAACAATTTTTGAAACTGAAACTGTCTTTTCATTTTTCTTCTGCATTTTTATCACATGTAAGATTTCTTACACTTAATATATAAATTTTAGTAATATTTGTAAATTTATTTATAAACAAGTCAACACATCATTTTCTAATCAAATGAGGTGTATAATATGAAAACTTTGAATGTAAAAAATAATCCAAACTCTGTTAATTCAGAACCACAAAATAGCGGATTTCTTGCAAGAAGAAACGATAAATATTCGCAAGAAGGACTAAAAGTAAAAGCATTGCACGTCTCTCGCCACAAACCAAAGTCGGAAACAATACAAACCAATGTTTCTCAATCCAAATATGGTGATTATCGCTCTGATTTTATGGAAGCTACAAAAAACAATGGCGAGTATAAACTTCAGGTTAATAGCAAAAACAAAAAACCACAATCCCTTGCAGGAAAGGGTGCAGTTGCTCAATTTGAAATTTTTGGTGATAAGCAAATCAAGCAAATCTCAAATGATTCATAATTTGATTCTTTTAAATCAAATTGATTGGTGGTTTTGAATATGGGTGAAAAAGTAATTCTTGCATACAGTGGAGGGTTGGACACCTCAGTCATTCTAAAATGGCTTTTGAATAAGGGCTACGATGTAGTTTGCTTTATGGCAAATATCGGTCAAAAAGAAGATTTTGAACTTGCAAAGCAAAAAGCTCTTACAATCGGGGCATCAAAAGTCTATATTGAAGATCTAAGAGAAGAATTTGTAACCGACTATATATTCCCTGCAATTCGTGCAAACGCTGTTTATGAGGGAAGATATCTTCTTGGGACTGCTCTTGCAAGACCACTAATATCAAAAAAACAAATTGAAATTGCATTTGCTGAAGGTGCTCAATATGTTTCTCATGGGGCAACTGGAAAAGGAAACGACCAAGTGCGTTTTGAGCTCTCATACTATGCACTAAATCCACAAATAAAAGTCATTTCTCCATGGAAAGATGCAGAATTTCTCTCTGAGTTCAAGGGGCGAAGTGATATGATTGATTTTGCCCAAAAAAACAGCATACCCATCAAAGCAACTTCTTCAAAACCGTATTCTGAAGATGGAAATTTAATGCACTTATCTCACGAGGCCGGAATATTGGAAGATCCAATGTATCGCCCAGACGATAGCGTTTTCGAATACTTAAAAGTTCCAAAGAATGCACCTGATAGTGAAACTATAATCCAAATCTATTTCAAGGACGGAGACCCGATAAAAGTAGTAAATATGTCTGATGGAACAATAAAAGATTCTCCTCTTGAATTATTTGAATATTTAAACAAAATTGGCGGGGAAAACGCAATCGGGATTTTGGATATGGTTGAAAACCGTTATGTCGGAATAAAAAGTCGTGGTGTATATGAGACTCCTGCTGGGGCAATACTCCAAATCGCACATCGTGATTTGGAAGGACTTGCAATGGACAGAGAGGTAATGCATCTGCGAGATATGTTCATTCCTGAATTTGCACGGCTTATATACAATGGATATTGGTTTTCTCCAGAAATGGACTTTTTGATGGCTGCATTTAATCAATCTCAAGAGGCAATTGACGGAAAAGTAGTTTTATCATTATACAAAGCAAATGCAACTCCAATCGGGCGCGAATCTCCAACTTCACTTTACAACAAAGACCTATCAAGTATGGATTCAGAGGGTGGTTTTGATCAAACCGATTCTCGTGGCTTTATCAAAATAAACGCAATCAGATTAAAAGCACACAATCTGTTGTTGCACAAAAAACTCCAAACATACAAACCTCGTGGGTATCGGTATGGTAGAATAGGCGTAAAATAATTATCAAAAAAGAACATTACAACTATCAAAAGCTATAAAAACCACAACTAAAGATTCAATGTAAGTTGAATCGTAGTTATGTAAGAAGTTGGCATGCGCAATTATGGGGTTTATGTGCATATCCATTTTTTTGCAAAATTAATAGGATGGGGGAAACTCATGAAAATCTGGGATAAAGGTGTGTCACTTGATGCACAAATAGAATCATATACTGTGGGTAATGATCATATAGTAGATTTACATTTTCTAAAATACGATTGCATCGCTTCAATTGCTCATGCAAAAATGCTTTTTAAAATCGGTGTTTTAACAAAAAAAGAATTGGACGTTCTAACAATTGCGCTAAACGAAATAATAGATCTGAGTGCAAAAAACAAATTCAAAATTGAACAATCTGACGAAGATTGTAGTAGCGCTATTGAAAAATATCTGGTTTTTAAATGTGGGGACGCCGGCAAAAAAATTCATACTGCTCGCTCAAGAAATGATCAAATTCTCACTGCAATACGACTATATGAGCGTGATTCATTATATCAAATAACTACGTTATCTAATGCGTTTATTCGCTCATGTAAAAATGCAATAAAAAAATGGGGCAATCTGAGTATGCCCGGCTATACTCATATGCAACGAGCAATGCCAACAACTGTTGGGGATTGGATTGGGTGCTATCACGATGCAATGAAAGACAACTCTTATCTAATTGATGCCAATCAAAAACTCATAGATCAAAGTCCTCTTGGGACTGGCGCAGGATACGGTATTCCTGTTTTTGAAATTGATCGCAATTTTTGTGCAAAAGAGCTTAATTATTGCAAAGTATTGCAAAATCCAATATATGCTCAACACACCCGCCCAAAATTTGAAGCATCAATATTATCTGCGCTCTGTGCAATAAATTATGATTTAAACAAATTTGCGACTGATCTTGTTCTTTTCAATACTCAAGAGTTTGGTTTTATCAAATTGCCCAAAACTTTCACTACTGGTAGCTCAATAATGCCACAAAAGAAAAATCCTGATGTATTAGAACTAATGAGGGCAAAATATCACATCGTATTAGCGGATGAATTGAAAATAAAATCATTAATGTCAAATTTGATGTTTGGGTACAATCGAGATGCTCAACTTACAAAAGAACCCCTTGTAAATTCAATAGAAATAACTAAATCCAGTCTTAAAATAGCCTGTTTACTTCTTGATAAAATAGAGTTTGATAAAACAAATTTGCAAAATGCGACAAGTGATGAACTTTATGCAACCAAACGTGCGTATGAGCTTGCAAAAAAAGGAGTTGCATTTAGAGATGCATACAAACAAGTAGGGGGTAAATACGTTTAATATTTTAATCTAGTCCATTTCACTTCAAATATTTTTGCAAAAAATTCAATTATGTTTTTTTCAAAAGAGAAATAAATGAGCGAACCTCTAATTCGTCTGGCATGGCTCTTGCTATTACTCGTTTTATCGCCATTTGCATTTTCTTTGAACTCTTTATATTCTGGGAACTTGAAATTTTTTGCAATATTAATTTTTTCAAATACATGTACTCATTTGCATCTGCACGTTTTTTTGCACCCCTCACCTTTCTCTCTCTTGCACAAAGCTCATACAGCACTATGCCCATCGCATGTGTCAGGTTAAGAATTGGATACTTTGCATCAGTAGGTATGGTAATCAACAAATCACACAAATCAATCTCATGCTCGTTTAGTCCAATTCCTTCTCTACCAAAAAGTATGGCTATCTCTCCGTCAACTGCACACGCTTCAATATGCTCTGAAAATTTTTTTATTGAAAGTGGGTGGCGAACTGTAGTCCTGTTTCTTACTTTTATTCCGCTTGTGCCAACAACCATTTTGCATCCTTTTATTGCGTCCTCCACGCATTTGTATATCTTTGCTTTTTCAAGCATTTTTTTTGCGTGTTTAGCATGCATCGTTGCAGTAAATCCAATATGACAATCTGGGTTTACTATGTGCATTTGTTTCTGTCCAAAATTACAAAGAAGTCTTGCACTGGCTCCCAAATTTGCTTCATACTCTGGCTCAACCAAAACAAATCTATATTTATTCATAACATCATTCTCAATTAGCTAAATGTATATCATAAACATATATTTTCTCAAAAAAGAAACTGTCTTGTGCCACAATCTTAAATTCACAACCAAGTTGGTTTATTTTTTTATCAAGTTTTGATACGTTTTGTTTAGTTGAAACTATAATTAAGATTCTTCCATTTTTTCTAATGTATTTTTTTGCATCTTGCAAAAATCTAAACACTGTATCTAACCCACTTTTACCGCCATCAAATGCAAAATTCAATTCACTTTTTATCTTCTGTGTTTTTGTTGTTGGTAAATACGGAGGATTAAATAAAATAAAATCAAATTTTTTTCCCCCAACTTTTTCAAACAAATCTGATATTCTAAAATCAATTTTTACATTGTTGTTCTTAGCATTTTTTTTAGCGTCTTCAATCGCATTTGGGTTTATATCAACTGCAATAATCTTTGTTTTTGGGTTTTGTTTTGCCAAAGATATACAAACAATTCCACTCCCACAACCAATTTCAAGCACATCTCCACTACATTGTTGTACTGCAACTTTTGCAAGTAAAACCGAATCTTCATATGGTGGGTAAACACTATCTGAATACCCTATGTCTATATCTTCAAACATGAAAATCAGAGGCTCTCAATCCACTTTTTTGCTTTTTGTAATTCTGAACCTGCGCGCACAATAGTTTTTAATTCAACATCTATTATGGTGGATGCGTCTTTGTATAATGTGTCGCCTTCATCTACAACTAAATCTGCCATTCTCAAAAGACGTTTATCAATTTCATATACATTTGTAGGGCTTTTAGCTCCACTAATATTTGCCGAAGTACTCACTATTGGGTTTTCAAATTCATTACATATTTTTTTACAAAACTGATTATCTGCAATTCTACAACCAAGAAACCCACTATTTTGTGATTCTATTTTCATCTTTGATCTAAGCAAGAATGTATATGGTCCTGGAGTTATCTGTTCAAGTTTTTCTCTAATTTCTTCATTTAGGTGCACATACTCTCGTGCGTTATCCCACGAAGAAAAAAGCACCGAGAATGGTTTGTTTTCACTTCTTTTTTTAATTTTCATAATCTTTTCGATTGCGTTCTTATCTAGAGCATCACAACCAAGCCCATATAATGTATCTGTCGGGTAAATAATTACGCCTGCACTGCTCAATTGTGCATTTGCAAGTATTATCGCCTGTTCGTATGGGGGGCACGTGATTATCTGCATACTGTTTTTTTGTACTTTGTATTTTAAAACACATTATTGCACCTTTATGGTGCATACTGCTTGTTTTTATAACTCGCCAAGTATTTGATTATATATGCAAAAAAAAGCTCAAATGACCATAGAATTTACTGCGGTTTTGGCTATAATGTTAATTTTGTTACTTTTGATAATTGTTCTTGTAGCGAGTACTCATTCAAAACAAAACATACAAGTTCAATATACTATGGCAAATGATGCTGTTAAAACTCTTGGCGCGGCTGCCAATTCTGTCTGGTCTCAAGGGTACGGTGCAGTTGAACATAAACAAATCTTAATCCCAGAATCTGTAGTTTTATCCTCTAGTTATATCTCAAACAACTCTATAGTTTTATATGTTTCAAACTTTGCAGATGCTCTTGATATAACCAACGCAAATGTATCTGGAAATTGGCCTGCGCAAACCGGTTCTGTTGTAATGGCCGTGCGCAACAACAAAACGCACGTTTTAGTCTTTCCCGCATCAATGGTTTCTGTGAATGTATCTGGAGTTTATTTTAATTCAGCAAGTTCGGTTCAAATTCTAATCTCCAACCAAGGTTCTCAAGACTATACCGTTCGTTCGGCTTTAGTAAAACCTGCTGGTTCGTGTCTTACTAGCACATCTTCTCAAGGAGTAGTTCTTGCAGGGCAATCTACGACTCGTCAAGTATTTTCAACTTTGTGTTCATCTGGGTTGCATTCGGCTTTTTTACAAATAAACGCAACTGCGCCTGCGGGTTCAAAACATGAGAATGTAACCTTCAATATTCCAATAACTGCGAATATTCCTTGATTGTTAATATTTTTGTGATATATATGGCTACAAAACTTGTAAGTGTATCATTGCTTTTGAACAACAAAAAGAAATGGGCAAAAAATCTAAGTATTCAGATTCGCAACTTTCTAATAAAAAACGATGTAGAAGTTTTAAGTGCATTTTATGCTCAAAGTGCCCAAGTACTCATAACTATAGGTGGAGATGGGACAATTCTTTACCATAAGTCAAAATTTTCTCAACCAATATTTGCAATCGGCTCACAATCATCTTTCATATGTAATGCATGTGAAAAAGATTGGCAAAAAAAACTTGAACCCATAATAAAAAATGGTTTTGAAACCGAGACGCGAACAATGCTTTCTTCTTGGCTTGATAATAAACGTTTACCTGATGCACTAAATGAAGTTGTTATAAGAAATCGTGAGCACAGAATTCTTAATTTACGTTTATTTTTGGCAAAAAAAAGATTTGTATTTCAGGCAGACGGGATACTTTTTTCAACGGCTACCGGTTCGTCTGCATATGCGTATTCGTGTGGGGGTTCTGAAATGAATCCTCTTTCAAAAGATTATCAAGTAGTTGCAATTGCACCTTATCGCAGAAGGTTTTCTCCTATATTCGTACCTTCCACTATGACTTGTGAAGTTCATGTGGATTCTACCTGCACCGCCGATGCTGTAATAGATGGGCAATATGAAGTTGCGGTTAAACGCAAATGTGTTTTAGTAATAAAAGTAAGCACGCGAGAATTTCTGTTTGTGAGATAATAAAACTAAATAAAAATAAAAAATAATAAAAAATAAATCAGACTTATGCAAGTCCAATTCCTTTTCCAACTAAAATTCCTGCTACAATAATAGCAACTATATTCGCTACTTTGAGTAGTGGATTTATTGCAGGTCCTGATGTGTCCTTGAACGGATCTCCAACTGTGTCTCCTACAACTGCTGCTTTATGGGCTTCAGAGCCTTTGTGTCCAGAGTGTTCAATTGATTTTTTAGCATTATCCCAAGCACCGCCTGCATTAGACATGAATATTGCCATCAAAAGTCCTGTGCTAATAGCCCCGCCTAAAAATCCTCCAAGTCCAGCCACCCCCAAAGTTATCCCAACTACAATCGGGGTTCCAATTGCTAACACTGCTGGTCCAATAAGCTCTCTTATTGCTGCTTTTGTAGATATATCTACGCATCGTTCATAATCTGGTGTTTTTTCGCCCTTCATAATTTTTCCATCTGCAAACTGTCTTCTAACTTCCTGAACAATCTCAGACGCGGCTTTTCCAACTGAAAGCATTGTAAGTGATGAAAACAAGAAGGGTACGCATGCTCCAATCAAAAGACCAATAAATACTGGTGGCTGTGCAATGTCAATAGCCGAAAGTTCTGCCTCTTGTATGAATGTTGAGAAAAGTGCAACTGATGCAAGTGCAGCAGAACCTATTGCAAATCCTTTTGTAAGTGCTTTTGTTGTATTCCCGACTGAATCCAAAATGTCTAAGCGTTTGTTTGC
This sequence comes from Microcaldota archaeon, assembly GCA_964532715.1. Lineage (GTDB taxonomy): Archaea > Micrarchaeota > Micrarchaeia > Anstonellales > Anstonellaceae > 1-14-0-10-45-29. Next base: position 30,278 of record CAZHIX010000002.1, read on the forward strand.
ATTTTCAGGTACGGATGACATTTCTCCTATTCCTCCTGCATTATCTGCAATCGGTCCAAATGTGTCCATAGCCATCAAAAATCCAGTGGTGCCAAGTATTCCTATTCCTACTAATGCAACACCATAAAACCCGAGCAAGTAATATCCTACTCCTATCGCGCCTGCAATAACTATTGTTAATGCAACTGCCGATTGCATGCCAATTCCAAGCCCAGATATTACATTTGTCCCTGCACCTGTTTTTGATGCCTCTACAATATCTTTTACTGGTTTTGATTCAGTTCCCGTATAATATTCTGTAAGTTTTGCAATCAAAACTGTAGCAACAAGTCCCACGACCGTTGCTCCAAATGCTTTTGGCGCAGTCTGTTCATCTAAAAGCGCAAATGAAATTGCGCAAAATATTATTGCCGCAAGTATTGTTGAAAGCCAAAATCCTCTATTTAGGGCATCCATTGGGTTTTCTTTTTCACTGTTTACCTTCACAATCTGTGCACCCAAAATTGACGCCACAATCCCTCCTGCATGTAATAAAAGTGGAAATATTATTCCTGCAGTTCCAAATGCAATTCCACCTAAAATCATGGCTGCAACTACAGCAACTGTGTAAGATTCAAAGACGTCTGCGCCCATTCCAGCGCAATCTCCTACATTATCTCCTACGTTGTCTGCAATTACTGCTGGGTTTCTTGGGTCATCTTCTGGAATGTTTGCCTCAACTTTTCCAACCAAATCTGCTCCAACGTCTGCGGCTTTTGTATATATGCCTCCCCCTACTCTCATGAAAAGTGCCAAAAGATTTGCTCCAAATCCAAGCCCAATAAGTGCAGTAGAAACCGTCTTAATATATTCGTGCGAATCTGTTCCAACGAATAAATATGCACTTGTCAAAACTACAGTGGATACTCCTAAAAGTCCAAGTCCCACAACTGCCATTCCATTTACTGCTCCTGATTTAAACGCCATCGCAAGTGCATCATTAAGTGATGTTTTTGATGCCTGTGTAGTTCTAACATTTCCTCTCACTGCCAAATACATGCCAATATACCCTGCCAGTGCGGATAAAATCGCCCCGAGTAAAAATGCACATGCAACAAATATCCCCAAAAAGTACCCAAGAAAAATCGCAACTATGACGACTGGGAGTACTATCGTGGTAAACTGTCTTTTCAAATATGCATTTGCACCTTTTCTTATGGCCATAGATATCTCAATCATTTTTTCGCTTCCTTGCGGTTTTGACAAAATCTTTTTTGACAAATAAAGTCCATACAATAATGCAATTATCGCAACAACCGGTGCGATAAGTATAAGTGTCATATCCATCTCCATCTTTTCACCTCATATTTAATTACAAATAAGTACTAACCTTCATGACATTAGCTTTTTGCATATTTAAAGCCTACGCAAAACAAATAGCGTGATTATCTCTTAGTATTACTGTTTTTATTTGCTTTTCTTTAAGTCTAAATCTAAGAATCTTATCGTTGGTGGCTACCCAAGCATTACTTGATTGAGCGATATCCAATATTGTGTCATCTGCTTTTTTACCTGATTCAACAATCAAAACTTTATTCTTTAGCATAAGTTTGTCAATTAATTCAATTGCACTTTTTGATGCAATCGCTTTTTTTGCATTATTTTTTGAGTTTGCCATCATCTTAAGCTCATCATAAACTGGAGTTGGCAAAAGTATGACAAATGGCGTATATTCAAACGTATCTTCAAGTCCAGCTATTACATCAACTCTGTGTTCAAATGGCAACAGCCAAAAATTAGTATCAAGAATTATTTTTCTAAAATTCTTGTTTGTGTCCAATTCTTTTTTCATATTAATCTACACCTGTGTCGTTTCCTTCTATATAGTTTATACTACTCAAATCACTTTTGATAGCAAGCTCTCCACTAATTTTATTATCTGATCAATAATTGTATTCTCTTCTCTTAATTTATCAATTGACTTTACTGCATTATTTATTTTTTGCTGTTTTTGTTCAAGCTGTTCATTTGCATATGCTAAAAGTACTTCACTTTCAATGAGCTTTGCTTCATTAAATTTTTGTTCAACAATTCCATCTTGCATTGGAAAAACCAATGTAGAATTAAACTCAACATACTTATCATAAATCTGTTTGGAAGTTTCAATCTCTAAATCCATTTGTTCAAGCGTGTCTTCAATTTTCTGAGTCAATTTTTTTAGTTTGTTTATTTTCTCAACACTGTCATTAATCTCAACTAATATATCTGTTGCTTCAATCTCAAGCCCTTTTCCTATATTTATTGCATTATAATATTGCCCATTTTCAGTCATATTCTTTATTTCTAGCCATTCCTGTTCCCAGTTCGCATATTTTTCAACGTGTTTTTGTTTATCTATTGATCCAATCTCTTCTTGTGCAAGTGTGCGTGTAATTTTTGCATCTAATTTACTCAAATTAGAATTAATTTTTGAAAAAACTTCTTGTCTTTGTTGTAAATATGTTTTCCATTCCTGTGTTCTTTTTGATATATCCACTGCTCTTTCATCTTCGTATTGTTCTGAAAGCTTATTTGCCACCTGCTTCCATTCTAAAGAATTTTTTTCAAACTCATTAATTTCAAAACCAGTTTTTGGGCAATATTCATAACAGTCTCTATACCCTCCAAACCCACACCCTTCATCTTCTATGGTCAATAAAAGTGCACTATTTTCAATTTTATCAATATTCTCTAATATCTGCTCAATAGTTTCATGCACATATAATGCATTTTTTTGTTCAACTTGTGCGTTTTGCAAATGCTCACTTAAGTTCTGCATACTTTTCAAAACAAATTCACTTCTTTTCTTATAATCAAACATGCATTCCCAAAATCCGTCTGCATAAACTGCAACTGACGATATCGGGGTTGAGAGGCCTGCCAGCAAACAACTATCTTTATCATAACAGTCGTATCTATCCATTCCTGTCATTTTGTAACATTCGTCTTTTGCTTGTTTAAATGACTGTTGATTTGCATAAATAAGCTCATTTGTGGATTTAGTTGCATTGTTAAATCCACTGGCAATCGCCATATTTTTTTTCAATACTTTATAAATATCTTCAGAATGCTCAATGAGTTTGCCATCGGTTCCGATAACCAACGTTTCTTGTCCTTCAATCGTGATTATAGTAATCTGTCCATTGTCATCTAACAGTATCTGTTCTGTATAATCAAGCTGAGGTTCAATATATTCTGATGGTGCGTATGCATAGGTGTTTGCAACTAAACACGTCCAAACAAGTAAGCTAATCATGCTAATTAGTGTTTTAGGTTCATTTCTCATATACTTGTTTCAAATCATAACATTATAATCTTTAGGATGCATTTAGATTCTAATGGACGTAGAGCTTGATACCTCAAAAAGTGCAATCTGGAATCTCTCGCAATTATTTGAAAAACTAAAATTAGCAAAAGCAAAAAAAAATCGTGTGCTTGATGAAATAAGTCGCACAAAATCAGAACTAGACAAAATTCAAAAAGATAGTTGCGAATCTCAAACTAAAACCAATTTGCAACCGTCTAATAAAAAAAATTTCAAAAACAAAAAAAAGTGGTGGGAGCAATATCGCACATTTGAGACCTCTGGCGGATTTAGAGTTGTTGCAGGTAAAAACGCAAAACAAAACGACGAGCTTTATGCAAAACAAATTAGTGAGAACGATTTATTTTTTCATGCAGATATTCAAGGCGCCCCTGCAACAATAATGAAAAATGCCAAGGGTGCAGATAAATCTGATTTAATTCAGGTAGCACAATGGGCAGGTTCATATTCATCTGCATGGAAAAGTGGTAGTGCATCTGTTGACGTTTATTGTGTTGAAAAAAACCAACTTTCAAAACACTCCTCTGGTGGGTATATTGGAAGAGGTGCTTTTGCAATAAATGGGGAGCGCAAATGGTTTAGAGAAACTGAACTAAAACTAAAATTAGGTTTTTTGGGCCAAGAACTTTACATACTACCAAGTACTCATACTGAAACTCTTGAGCGTCAAATATTCATAAAACCGAATGGCGCTGAACGTGAAGTGGTTGCAAAAGAGTTATCTGCTCTTCTGAGTTGCAAAATGGATTTGTTACTTCAAATTTTACCAAGTGGGAAAATTTCTTACTCTAAATAACTTATTTTCAGGGTGTAATCATGAAAAAATATTCTCTAAATGATTTTTCTCAAATCATATCTGGTAATCCAAAATTTCTATTTCTTAGAGTAAATTCTCGTACATGTTCAACACGTTATATCTTGCGCGATGCTGAAAAAATTCTTCTAATAGATTCTGGAGATGGAGAAGATGAGCTTGATTTTGTTCCAGATGTGTGCATACTAACCCATTGTCATTATGATCATTCGGGCGGTGTAAAAACTTCTTGGGAAAATACTTATTATTCAAAAGACGAAAATCCAAAACTTCCTTTTGTAAAAATACCGAAAAATGCTAAAGGGTTAGAACCAAAATTATCCTTAGACAGCCGTTTTAGTTTCGGTTCGTTTTCTTTGAAAGTAATAAAAACTCCTGGGCATACGTATGGAGGCATTTGTCTTTTTGAGCCAAAAAACAAAATACTCTTTTGTGGAGATACTAAGTTTGCAAATGGATTGTGGGGGCGAACAGATTTAGGTGGTTCTGATGAGCAAATAGCACATTCACTATCTACGCTTGACAAATTAGATTGGAAAATACTTTGTCCAGGGCACGGCGCATTACAATTAAGAGATGGGCGCATGTTCTGAGTTTTCTGCTGTCTTTTTGTGTCTAAGTATGTTCTGTTAGCCTAATTGTGTAAATGCCGTAAAATTCCTATCTGTTGAAAAATCGCGTGCCTCTCTACTCAGTCTTTAGCTATTTTGCACGTTTTTAAGCTTCTTGCATATATTCAACCACGATGTTGATGACCTTCTTTATCGTATCATTGCAGTTTTTGAAAATTATTTTATCAAGTACCTGAGGTCCCTTTTGTCTTATAATCTCACTTATCATTGCATGAACAAATGATTGCGTTGCACCCGAGACTGCATAAAAATCCAATTCAATTTGCTCATTTTTTTCAAGGGCGACAAGAATCTGTTCAATTCTTATACGTTTTGCAACATCTTTGTTTTCTGCAAAATCTCCTGCATATTCAAATATTTTTATTTTTTTCATGCAAATCTGGCCTTCTTATATCTTTGTTTTTTTCTTTCTATGACTGCTTTTGAATATGTATTTCTTATCTCATCCATAAGCTCTCCAAACTCCAATCCATTACCAATTGTTATATCTATACCTATGGATGTTCCTTGCCAATATGGGCAGTCAGTTTGCACAGAATG
>CAZHIX010000002.1:35616-37279 GCA_964532715.1 Microcaldota archaeon
CTTATCGCGTGCATGCCCGCTATAAATCACAAAAAAGTCTCTATTTACTTTTGCTATTGATTTGATAAAAAAAAGTCCTGCACCTGCGTTCTGTTCAGTTCCGCCTTCTCTTCGTGTTGTGCCAGTTATTCCTGGGGTAAGTGCCAATCTTATGGCTTCAATATCATCCTTTGCATCGTATGATTGATTAATTGCCTTTTTTATCCCAATTCCAATATCTGTTATTCCTATCTTTATCGAATTGCTTTTCTTATAATATTGTGCACACAGCATTGCACCATGTTCTGAGCACGAGTGTTCAAGAACGTTTCGTGCCACCTCACTAATCACATATTTTACTGGTTCTGCATATGTGGGTTGAAGATGAAGAAGTGGAACAACTTCTCTTATAAATTCGCTTAGATCATCAGATGTTTTTATCTGTGTGAGTGGGATAAATCTTCCTGCAGGTTCATGTTCCTCTATTTTAATTTCAGATTCTGTTTTGATATACTCTAAAAGTCCCATCCGCTTGAGGTAATGTGCTGATGTCGCCTCAAGTTTTTCGCATTTGATGTTTTTCAATTCTGTTCTTAGACAAAGCGAGGCTATCATCGTCAATACCATTGGATGTATAGAAAACCATTGTTTGTTAGCGCTTATTTGCAAACTGCTTGAATCTCGAGGATCAAATTCATCTATAAATCTATTTATATTACCCAAAAATGCGCTGTTTGGGATGTGGATTTTCATATTGTGTTATCTCACTTTTTATTTATAAACTTATGTCTTTTTCTCCCTAGAATCTAGGGAGTTTCACATAATGGGCATTTCTAGGGAAAAACACGTTTTTTTGCAACATCTTTATGCCTATTTCCTCTTCTATTTTTTCTACTAAATCTTTTTTTCAAAGTCGACAACAACCATCTTTTTTGCTTTCTTTATTATCTTGTGTCCTTCTGAAATTAGCATTTTTGCATGCGCAAGCTCTCCGCCCGGATACTTTGAGTTTAGTGTCCCATCTGATTTTATGGTTCTCCAATATGGAGTAATATTTTTCTTTCCCGCAATCTTTTGTTCATTTGCAACGTTTGCACTAATCCAAATAAAAATTGCTGTAGTGAGTGGGCAACACGTGTCTGTTTTATACTTTTTTGCCAATTGCTTTGATATACTGTTCGCAGTTGCAAGCTTGCCTTTTTTTACTTTTCCCATAGCTGTGTTTACTTCTTTTGGTGAGGGAATCAGCATCTTTTTTCTAGCTTTCTTAACTATTTTTGGTAATCCTTTGATATTTGCTAATTTATCCGCCCACGTCAATTTTGTCTGTTTTTCTTGCATAGGCTATGCACTACATCATTAATTATAAAATTAACTTTTTAGCGTCTTTAGTTCAAAAAAAGAAGAAATAAAAAAAAATAAAAAAAGATGCAACTTACTGCATCGTCGCAAGTCCACCAATCGCTGTAGCTATAATTGCTCCGGCAAAGATTACTGCGACTATTGCTGTAAAGATCGCAATTATCGTTATCGGTAAAATCCATGCGACTGCTGATCTGAGTGGATCAAGATTGAATATCTTAGATATGGCCAAAATTTCTAAATAAAACCAGTAAATTCCGTAAATACTAACTAGCAACCATCCAATTATTGAACCTACGCATGGGATAATTCCTACTATACT
>CAZHIX010000003.1:0-8886 GCA_964532715.1 Microcaldota archaeon
CCTGTACATCAACCGCCCACTCAAAGTGGGCGGTTTTCGTCAGCTTGACAATAAACATGTTAAAAAACTTTAATATCCATAATAGACCACATCAATGTTGACAATCCTAGTCAAATTAAGAGAGTGGATTTAATGAAACCTGAAGAAATTATTATCCAAATAATACGAAGATCAAATGATATGCCTGCGATTAAAAAAATAGCTCCTAAAACTAAACAATATGGATTGGGCAAAGACAAGACTATCGAGTATATGATCAAAAATGAGTTGATTCGAAAAGAAATGGATAAAAAAAGTTTAGAAATAATCAAAAACAGCGACGATAAAACTATTTTTGAAAACATCGTGAATTTTAATTGGAACCTAGGATCGGTTAGTAAAACGGTTCAATACGAAATAAATCGTAGAATGAATATGACTATTGCAAAAATGATTGACATGATAGATATGATACCTTATAGAAAAAATATGCAGATTCAGATGGCCAATATGGGAATTAAATACGCTGGAGCAAGTATTTTAGAGAGAGTAAAAAACAATTCAGATTTGGCTCAAAGAAGAGAAAATGCGTTTAAACGAGTTATTACTAAAATGAATAAAAAAGAATTTAGTGAATTCGTTTCTTCAAGGAATTGTCGAGAGTCAAATATAACTTTTGAAGTCAAGAAACACATCTTAGATCGTTATGTTTCATTTGTTGATATTGCATTAAAGGATATCATAGTTAATCCAAATAATGAAGAGATTAGACGCTCTCTTGCAAAAATAGGGATACACCTCGGAATAAAAGTAGTGGAACGCTTGAATAGAAATGAGATCGTTCAAAAATTAATCAGAAAACACGAGATATACTTACTCAATAGTACAAATTACGTAGATCTTAACAAAAATGTATCAAGTAAAAAATGGCAAAAAAGATTTATGAGCAAGGAAATGAAAGAAGAAGTATTAAATCGAGAATTGACCATCATAATTAGCGCAATAAAACGCATGCGTACACTACCCACAATTCAGAACCTCACAGAATTTCTAAAAAATGATGGCTACGCTATGGACAGAGGTAAAGTTTCTATATTTGTTAATAAGTATCCACGCATTCGAACAACAATGGACGAACGCAAGAACGATTTGTTAAAAGATTGGAGTGACCTTGAATTATTAAGACATATGGAGGACAATGTTCATATACAAACAAGACACCTTAATCCAACACAAAAGAAAATTCATCTTGAGAGACTCGACAAAATTTTGATGCGAACTCTTCTTTTAATTCCAGCAGATACCAACCCAACAAACAAGACGATTGGGGAATATTTAGAAAAACAGGGATTTTATATCAATGATAATAGAATAAAAGAGCGTTTTTTTAACAATCAGACGCTTTCAAATGCAAAAAAATTTCGCTATGAAATGTGGATTGAACAAAATAATAGGAAAACAAAGAATAACATGCAAGAATATTCACAAGAAACAAATTCAATTATTGATAAAAAAGAGTTTTTTGAGAAATTAAAAATATGGAAATCCATACAACCAAAAAAAATTGAAACAATAAATAATCAAAAAAATGTGAGCCAATTAAAAACTGCATAAAAAAATAAACGAATGATAGGGCGTTGCATAATTAAACGCAAAATTTAGTCAAATTCAATCCGTGAATTTGTGCAAAAATTGTTGTTTTCCAAAAAAAGGGTGGCTCGGAGATAAAACGCAACACCCTAGAATGAGTATAGGCATAAACTTATAATCTTAGAATAAATTCATAACAATTGATGATGAAACCACTTATCACACAAGAACAAGAAGTTGCGCAAAAAAAAGATGCACTTGAAGGTTTAGTTGCAAGCAAAAATACATATTTGCAGTTGTTTCACAATATTGTTGAATTTGAACAAAAATACCTTCAACTTGACCAAAGAGATTATATCCCTGCAAAAAATAACCTTGAAAAAATTATTTCAAATTGCACAAAAGTTGTAAATGATGCGGTTGATAATAAACCAAAGAATATAGAGGCGTTTAAATCTGCCCATGAAAAAATTCAAGAACAGATGTGGGTAAAACAAAAAATAAAACCACAGGGACAGAACTATCTTTTGCCGGTTGGAATTAGTAATGATGCTGATTGTGATACATCTGCAATTATAGAAATGATTGCACTTGGACAGGCAGGATTTGATTGTGAACTTGTGTTGATACAAGGACATGCAATACTAAAGGTTGACGTGGGAGGTAAAGATATATATGTAGAAACCGTATCCCCAAATAAAAAAGATTACACTTATTACAATTCTTCAGAAGAAGTTGAAACTATATACGGTCAAATATATAGTGAAATAAAAGTACACGAGACAGATAAATTTTTTTCAAACATACTTGTGAATATTGCGTTGGATTATTGCGATAATGACGATTACCAAAAAGCAACTGAAAAATTTGATGAGGCAATTAAACTTTGGCCCGACAATTTTTATGCACATCATCAAAAAACAATTCAAGCTTTTAATCATGGAGATTTTGAAACTGGAGCTAAACAAGTAGAAATGATGAAAAAAATATCTTTGAATGCACCACAAACTTATGAGATGGAATCTGTACTTAGATTAACACAACAAAAATACGATGATTCATTTTGTGCAATTGAAAATGCAGTTAAGTATTACATGAAACTCAAGCCAAATCCAAGACAAGCACTTGCACCAACAGCAAATGCGATGTTTTTTACATCTATTGTGATATTGGAAAAACTGATAGAAGAAATGCCAGCAGAAAAAGCTGAAAACAAGTATAGCCAAGCAGATGCATATTTTCTTTTGGGAAAAATATATTATAAGCTCTGTCAATGGGAAAAAGCAACAGAGGCGTTTGCAGATGCAAAACATATAAACCCTAATTTAGAAAAAATAGAATCGTATTTTATGATGGCAAAAAACAAAGGAAACGTTTCGCCATACCTAGATTATGAACACGCAATAAAACTTTATTCCATGGCTATTGATGTTGAACCGGATTATCCAGAACATTGGGAAAGAAGAGCGGATCAAACCTACGAATATCTGATAAGAGCTTCAGGTGATGGTAGATATAAAGCTGAGGATGTAATTTCCGATTATAAAATGGCATACTCGCTGGAAGACGAGGAAGAAAGAATTGATGTCAGCCAGAAATTACTAAAAATGTTAATATCGGTTGGAAGATTTGATGAAGCTATTGAATACTTATCTAAAGAGCTAAAAATGGATCCGGAAAATGAAGAATTGCACATGCGAAGAGCACAGCTTTATCAAATACGCGCACATTTTCAATCAAGAGATAACGATTACAAAAATGCACAAAAAGATTACGCATATTTAATAAAAAATGATTTGCTTGATCCGCCACCCGAAGAAATTGTTAGATTTTTACATATGATAAACAAAAACAAAGGAATAATTGGAGCGAATATAGAACAAGATGAGAAAAAAGAAATAGAACGGATGAGTTTAGAGTTGATTTATGACGTAAGAAATAAACTTGCAAAAGAACCAATTAACCCAGAATACTCTTTGATGGGGATGTGGTATAGTTATCAGCTAGCATTGATACTTGAACAGTTTAAAGATCGCAGAGCATTATCATATTTGGAAGATGCAGACAGATACTTAGGAGAAGTTAAAAGTGCATCAACGCAGAAGCACCGGTTGAGCGAAATATTTGAAAAGAAAATAAATGAAGCTAAAAAAAGAATAGATGAAAATGTGAAGTAGAAGCTAACCTATAAATTCCTCAACCATTTGTCTTGCTTTTTCATCTGGATGTTGCTTTGGAGGATGCTTCATGAAATATGCGCACGGACCTTCAACATATCCCCCAAATCCGCGATCCAGCGCGATTTGTGCGCATCTTATTGCATCTACTGAAATTCCACCTGAGTTTGCTTTATCGTCAACTTCTAAACGCAATTCTATATTGAATGGAACATTTGCCCACATGTGCCCCTCAATTCGCATAAACCCAAGTTTTGTATTGTGCAAAAATGGGATATAATCAGATGGACCAATGTGAATATTATCTGCATCTAGCGGAGTTTTTAGTTGCGATTGAACAGATTCTGTTTTTGAAATCTTTTTTGATTTTAATCTTGAACGTTCAAGCATATTTTCAAAATCAGTATTTCCACCTACGTTTAGTTGATAAGTGTTTTTGATTTTCGCTCCACGCTCATCCACCAAACGAGTAAGTGTTCGATGCACTATTGTTGAGCCGACCTGAGCTTTTATGTCATCTCCAATTATTGGCAATTTTGCATCTTGGAATTTTTTTGCCCATATGGAATCTGAGGCTATAAATACAGGCATGCAATTCACAAACGCACATTTTGAATCCAAAGCCATTTGCGCCCAAAATTCAGTTGCCTTTTGAGAGCCAACCGGTAAATAAGAGATAAGAATTTTTGCACCCGATTTTTGAATTGTAGCTAAAATTTGCGATTTTAATTGTTCTATTGGCTTATTCTCAACTGGATTGAATTTGTGAGCGACAAAAGAACCAACACCATCCAATACTGGAGATTCGCAAACAACTACATCGGTTTTTGACATATTTTCTTTTGCAATCCAATCTACTTCATTTGGCGACGCGTATGTGGCATCCACAAGGTTTTTGCCGACTTTTTGCTTTGACACATCAAATGCGCAAACAAAATCAATGTCTCCAAGGGCATACCCACCGAGGACCGGATGCATTAAACCGGCAGTTGAATCCACTCCGTGTTTTTTGTAATACTCAAGACCTTGATAAAGTCCTGCAAAACAATTCCCTACCCCGATTACACCTACTTTTATCTTTCCCATATTTTTCGCCTTTTTAAAAAATTTTACATAATACGAATTTGTATAGATATTTATACAACCATAAATGTTTATACAACTATAAAATAGTTGATATTTTTAAGTTTAATCTTAGATTAATGTGCATGGAAAGTGGCAAATTGATATTTGGATTAGTTATTACAATGCTTTTTTGCTCATCAATATTTGCAGTTGCATTATATGAGCAGACTTGTTCTGATGGAACAGCATATATGAAATGTTCAAGTGCGCAACCCGGATACATGTGCGTGCCTTCGGGTAGCACGCTGGTTTTAGAAAACGTCATTGGACAGACATATCCATCAGATTATCCAATATCGTCTAAAGCTGGAAAATTGACTGAAAACGCGGTTGCATGTGCTTGCGAGAACTATGCAGGATATGTTGAAAAGAACGGAGAATGTGTTAGTGCAACACAACAATCTGATAGTATGACTGATAACAGCCAATCTAATACGGATTATAATACACAAACTAATAGTCAGACACTAAATCAAACAAATAATACGACGAATCAAAGTAAGTCGGCAGACTCCAAACAAAATAACGCGAACGGTGCAACATCAAAAACAGATTCAAATAGTAAGTTGACGATTACTCAGAAATGGCAACAAGAAGAACAAACGCCAATTGGAGGATTTGATACTACAACGTGGATCATAATTGCGATTGTCGCACTTGTTGTGCTTGTAGGTGCAGTAGTATTTGTAGGAGCGATAATAGTTGTTGCATATTTATTATACAAAAAATATAAGAAGAAAAATTCAGGATTATAGACTAAGATAATTTGATATGCGCCCAAACGCTTTAAAAATACAAATGCACAATAAATTGTACTTCTTTAATTTTTGATGCTCAGATGGTGTAGTGGTCTAGCATTCGAGACTGTCACTCTCGCGACCCGGGTCCGAATCCCGGTCTGAGCGTTTTTGAATTCTTTTTTTTTGTTTAATTTTTGATTAGAGTGAAATAAGCTACGAATAGATTTACAATATAAGCGCAAGATTATAGTGACAATACAAAATAGAATAAAAAACGAGATATTGACCCACGAGAAATAGAATAAAGAATAGACTAAAAATTAATATCCCGCGGGTGTGAGTTGAACACACAACCTTCCGGTGGCTGCTCTATTTTGTTTTTGCCACAATAGCGCACAATCGCGCAATGCCTAAAATCTACAGCCGGACGCTCTACCATTGAGCTACCGCGGGTTAATGTAAAGATTAGTGTAGGAATTTGGCGCCTTAATGTATTTAAATAGCTACGCCACTTGAACGTTTTTTGATAAGGATTTGATTTGCAGGCTGAGAAAGACGATAATAAACAAATTTTTTTCCAGGATGTGATATTTTTTCTACAAGCCCCATTTTCTGTAATGCATCAAGATGCTCTATTGTTGTTGATTTGCTCTTTTTTATTTGTAATGCGATATCAGTTGGTATCTTTTGAGATTCGCTTAACGCTTCAAGTATTTCAAGTTGAGTTTTACCCAACACTAAATCTTGCGAATATTCTATTGGTCTAAAAAACTGACCTCGAAAATGAACGGCTACGATCACCAAAAACAAAGTAAGTGCAGAACCAAAAAATATAGATATAAGTATTGAATCTAATCCAAAATTAGCTGTTTGAACATCTTGACTTTGCGCTATTGCAGACACATGCAAATCAGTGGTTTTCAATTTGTTTGAATCATCTTCACGTTGCATGGCCGATTGCACTGAATCAAAAGATTGCGCGATTTCTTTTCCATATACCTCTGCACCAGTACTACCTGCACCTGCGCTATCTTTTACAAAGTTGCGAGAGTCGTAAGCAGTGGAACTTGGACTTTGAATTGTGTTCATCGCATATGGATAAATTTCATCTGAGAAAATTTGTTTACATTCTTGATTTTTTAGATAAACTATTTGATCACTTATATTTATTTGAGGCTTGATTAAACCTATTGAATTTATGTATTCTATTTGAGATTTTGCATTTGCTTCATCCTGTGAAAAAAACTGCAATGTGATCGTATCATTTGATTCTGATATTGCCAGCATTTCACCATTGTTTTGTAAAAAAAGAGTGTTCTCGTTTGATATAAAATTCTGGCTTGAATTGGCAAGAACATTATAATCTAATTGCCCAGATACAGATATTTGTGAATTTGCAATAAAACAATTGTTATACAAATCATAGCTTTGCGCAAAGCAAAACTGAGAAAGAACTAAGATTACTAATACGCAAGATAAATACATTTTACTATTCATAGTATTAGTACTAAATACGCATTTTTAATTGTTCGGTTATTGTTCGGATGAAATTTAATGTTGTGATAATTTTTTACACATGTATGGACCAACCAAATTATATCCAAACTTGCGATAATAATCTCGGACACCAACACCAGATATTATTGCTATGTGATTTTTGCCTGAATTTAGAGCTATTTGTTCTGCACGCTCAAGAAGCTTTTTGCCCATACCAGTATGCTGAACCTGACTTGATTTTTTAGATTTTGAACCTACAGATAATTCTTGCCCATATACATGAAGCTCACGTATAAGTGCAGTTGAATCAGTTATTTCTAACCTATGCGAACTGAATGGAAAACGGAGACGAATAAAACCTGCAATTAAATCTGCAGATTTATCTTCAAAGGAAATAAAATGTTCAACACCTTTACTTGCATTATATTTTCGCTCAACAATTTCAAAATTAAGATTTTTTGATTTTTTATTATTTCGTTGCAAGGAAAATACTTCTCTACAACGAATACACTTGCAATATTCATTGCGACGCTCAAGCTCTTTTTGAACAAGTTGATGCAAATTTCCAGATTTCACGCCCGCTTTAATTAGACGTGCAGGAATGTCTCTTTGCATACGCATGACACGAACCCAGGGTGGAAAATATTTGGTTGCATCCGCAATTATTGATACGGCCTCATCAGAATCAATCGGATTGAATTTTAATTGCTTATACTCTTCATAAATTTTTGTGTTATCCATAACAAGACATGGATAGAGTTTTAGCATATCCGGTTTGAATTTGTCATTTTCAAAGAGCTTGCGTAGCATTTGCACATCTTTTTTATGATTAGAATAAAGACCAGGCATGAAATGATATGCCACTTTAAACGCACTATCTTTTAGGTTCTTTGTAGTTTGTACAACACAATTTACATCATGCCCACGATTCACTTTTTTAAGAACCTTATCATCAAGTGTTTGAACTCCAAGCTCAACTCTTGTAACCCCCCAATCAAGCATACGGTCAATATGGGATTTTTCACACCAGTCCGGTCTTGTTTCTATAGTCATCCCAACCATTCTATGTTTTGCAGTTTCATTTTTCTTTTTTGCAAGCTCAAAAGTTTTAGATGCACGACCATTCAGTGAATCATAGCACTCTTTTACGAATTGATTTTGGTAATCAAGTGGAATTGAAAGAAATGTTCCGCCCATAACAATAAGTTCACATTTTTGTGTTGGCTGACCAAGAGCTTCATACTGAGATATGCGCACATCAATTTGCTTTTTTGCATCAAAATCATTTTGTATGGCGCGCATTGTTGCGGGCTCAAACCCAGTATAAGATTTTGGGGCGTTTTCTCCTTGAGGACAATAAGTGCATCTTCCAGGACAAGGATATGGTTTTGGCATTAGTGCAATAGGAGTAACTCCAGAACCAGTACGAGTTAAACGTGTGCGAAGTTTTGAAATAACAGACTCTATTCTTAATCGCGTAGGTAATCTTGCAATTATACCCGCACTTTTTATCATTGGTACATTGTGTTTTTTTGCAAGTTCTTTTTTGAGAGCTTCTACATCTACCTTCTTATTTGACTTTATTTTCAATGCAAGTTCAATAGAATAATCGTTAAGTCGTTTGTCGCAATCCTCATCCATTTGATTTACACCTACTTGACACCAAAGTTGTTTGATCTGATTTTCTCAAAAGATTATGAGAATAATAATCCAATAAGACCAGAAATTGAATAAATTGGGGATGAAAAAAGTGGAAAAAGCAAAACTCCATGGCTTGT
>CAZHIX010000003.1:8896-23480 GCA_964532715.1 Microcaldota archaeon
TAATCTGAAATTAGATTGGTGTGCACATGAAGTTTTACTTTTGAATCGTCATAGATTAATTGAGATGAGTCAGAAACTACGTGAAAATTTATATCATAAGATGCCTCATCATTCCCAACAACTTCAAATGTAAATGTTTTTTTTGCACCTGGTTGAAGATATATTTTTTTCTCAAATTCCCAATCTTTTACACCCCATGCATTTATAGTAAAAACATCTTTTGCAGAACCCAGATTTGTGAGAGTTACTTCAAATTTAGCAGGTTGAGTGGCACCGACTTTAAGCTCTTTTGGCTCGATAGACATTTGCAAAACATCGTGAAGCACATCAATCACAAGACTAAATTCAATACTATCACCTATATTTTCCTGACCTTTTTCATCTTCAACAATAATTGAAACGTAATACCTACCTTCTTTTGCATCAGTGGGAGCAGTGATTTCAACAATCAAGGGGTTATCATATAGTCTAGAGGGTTGCGAACTCCAGCCATCGGGTAATAAAGTTGTACTTGCCATATCCCACTGACCTAAAAACTCACCAGATTCAGATAGAACTATTGGATTGATTTGAACAGTAAATGTTTGACCAGAACCAACAGAACCATAGACTATTTGCTCCCCTTCAAACACATGCGCCTTTGGTTCATAAAGCTCAATTGATTTTATTGAAAACAATGCACTTGCAAAGAGTAGCGCAAAGAGAACAAACATAAACATTTTATTGTGAAAAGCCATACGAATCTCATATAGTTTAAGCGTTAAAAACATTGTGATGGAATAAAAACCTACAGCGATACTTGCAATGATAAAATTTAGACTGACAAACGTGATTTATCAGAAATAATGAATATCACACACCCAACGGTTTAAAAAATACGCATTCATTTGCAATCACTATGCCTAAGTGTTTTATGAAACAGGTTTTGAATATAGTGCGCCCAAAGTTGCGCCCTTCAAAACAGGAAATTAACGATCTTCAAAATGCTAGCAAACAGATTCAGCAAAGAATCAAAAAACATTTGCCAAAAGATGTTGAAATCGGACTTATGGGTTCAGTTGCAAAAGGAACTGCACTAAAAGAGAATAGAGACTTAGATATGTTTTTGCTTTTTTCAGATAAATACAAACCTGAAGAAATAAAAACTAAAGGAATTTTATGGGCAAAAAAAGCTATGAAGGGATTTGAAACCGAGCTCAATTATGCACAACACCCATATTTGAAAGTTTGGATGCCCACAGTAAAGGTAGATATTGTTCCTTCATTTAAAATAAAAAATAATGAAAAGCTAAAAACCGCAGTTGACAGGTCTCAGTTGCACACAGTTTGGGTAAACAAGAAAATAACTCAAGAAATGCAAGACGACGTAAGACTTCTAAAACAGTTCTTAATCACACTTGGAGTTTATGGCGCACAGTCAAGAGTTGAAGGTTTTTCTGGATACCTGTGCGAGCTTTTGATAATAAAGTATAGATCTTTTGAAAATCTTGTTGAAAGTGCATCTAAATGGTCGAGACCAGTAATAGATATTGAGGGAAAAATAGGAGAAGCCCAAGCAAAAAAAATGTTTGAAAAGGCATCAATGATAGTTATTGATCCTGTAGATGAACATAGAAATGTTTCGGCAGTAGTTTCACAAACATCGCTTTCACGTTTTATTATTGCGTGCAGGCAGTTTTGTGAAAACCCAACAAATGAGTTTTTCTTTGCAAAAAAAAGATATTATTCAAAAAAAGAAGTGCTTGATGCAATAAAAAGACGTGGAACTCACATCATAATAATAGAATTTGAACCCCCAAAACTTGTAGAGGATATTCTTTGGCCACAACTAAAAAAAACAACACACACGATTATTTCAAAAATAGAACATGACGAATTTAGAGTTTTTGGACATTACTTTTATTGTGATTCACAGGATGCATTCATAATGCTTGAACTTATGGATTGGAAGTTGCCAAGCGTAAAAAGAATAAATGGACCGAACGTGTCACTTGAACAACATGTAGGCACATTCATAAAGACTCATAGATTTGCAGAAAATATTCATGCGGAGCACGACAGAATAGTTGCGCTTGAAAGGCGCAAAAACACACAACCGTTACAGTCCATAAAAGAAGCAATAGAAAATGGAAAAAATGGGTCAATACCTCGTGATTTTTTTGTTCTACTAAAAAAAAGTAGGATACAGAAACCAAATTGGCTTGCAAAAAGCAAAAAAATGCGCGAGATTGCGTGTGATTATTTATTCCGAAAGCTTTAAATGAAAAAAGGTGCATGTATTTTTAAAATTAGTTTAAAAACCAGATGAATAGGGGCGATATGCAATGGATAGGAAGATTATAAGAATGATTTTTGTTTGTGCGATGTTTGCACTTGGATTTGTACATATAGGCTTTAGTGCAAACGAATGCGGAAATGGAATAAATGCGTATTCGTGTGTTCCGGAAAAACCAGGATACGTTTGCTTACCTGGTTCTAGCTCATATACTGCTCAAAACGTTATGGGTTCGAACTGTCCACTTGCAGATAAAGTTTGCGATACATACAGAGCAAAATGTGGTTGCGATAAATATACAGGTTACGTAGAAAAAAATGGCGAATGCGTAAAAACCACATGTACATACAATTCTAACACTTACAATGACGGACAATGCATATCTTCAAATGCGCCAAAAAGATGTGTATCGGGGCAAGTTGTTGATGACTCAAATCACTGCGGATGTCCAGCTGGAAAGACTTCGGCGACGGATGGAAAAACTTGCACAACTGCGCAAGGGTGCAGATGGAACAACCCATCGTGTAGTGCAAGCCAAGAGTGCAAATACGAAGAGTCTAATTCAAAAGACGAAGGTCATTGTGTTGACAAGAAAGGGTGTGCATCGCACATAGGAACAGTAACATGCACAAGTCTACAATATTGTGATACGAGTTCTAACCCGGATGGAGTATGCGTAAAAAAAGAAGGATGCAAATATTCAAATCCAGCGTGCTCAAATGAGCAAACATGCGATGTTAGCACAAACACATGTGTTACAAAATCATCTGGCGGATTAGAAACAATAGATACTCCGACTGCTGGAGCAAACGTTTCAGATGGCATGTCTTGTTGTTGCGCTCCAACACTTGGAATTGTTGGACTTGCAGGTTTTGTCGTATTTGCAAAAAGAAGAAAATAGATTAAAATAGAATTTGAACTATTTTTATTTTATTTTGGACTACTTTTGTTTTTATTTATTTTTTATTTAGAGGTTTGTTTTTACAATGTATGATTTAACTTTTGATTTTGAGTAAAATGACGATTGACACCGAACAAAGTATTTTCATTTTGACCATGATTTTAATTGACGGCTGAAAAGATAGAATATTCTCTAATTCTTATTTTTGATTGCACTTATACTTGAGGAATCAACAATGGCCACGTAATTTCCCACGCGCGATTTTTGAATCTCCGCCACCTTGTGCATTTTTTGATTTTAGTATTTCAAGTGCGTTTTTGTCAACATGCGAAGGAATTGCGACCATAATGAAACCATCTTTGTTTGAAAGAATTGCAATGAGTCCTGATTGAGCTATTTGTTTGGATGCTAAATCTATCATTTTTATATCCCAGTCAAGAGAGCTTAATTCTATACTGTCGGAACTGCTCTTTTTTGCATTTTCAATTTTTTCATTTACAAAATCACACGCACTATTTTGCTCAAGTTTTGAAAGTCGCTTACCTCTCTCTTTCCATTCATCAAAAAATCGCATTATTGAAGCAACTAATAAGTTTTCGGGAACATTTAAGTTGTCAGATAATTGTTTGATTACTGCTTCTCTTGATTGCACATAATCAACAGATGCCAGATGACATTTGAATGTAATTCGCTCAACGCCATCTTGAACAGATTCACGTTTTACGATTTTGAAATAACCTATATCACCAGTCCTATCCACGTGCGTACCACCACAGGCCTGGTGATCTATGCCGTTATCCCAAAGTCTGAGCCCGCCAGATAGTTTTTTCTGTGGGTCAAGTATTGAAACTATTCTAAGTTCAAGTCCCGGGACCGCTCCACCTTGATAAATCCTAAATCCAAATTTGTTTTCAGCTTCATCACGTGGATAAACTTTTTTCTCAACTGATAGATTTGCAAATATTATTTCGTTTGCACGTTTTTCTATTAGATTCACCTGCTCATCAGTAATTTTTTTATAATGAGTTAGATCAAGATGTGCTTTTTTGCCATCCTTATTTGAACCACACTGCCAAACATGTGGACCCAAAATATCACGAGCGGCTATATTGAGAATATGCGCACCCGTGTGATGTGCGGTTATTTGTGTACGCAAATCTGAGCAAACTTTTGCAGATATTTCTTGCCCAACACTAAAAACAGATGGATTTTGTACTTTGTGCAAAACTACTCCTGCTTCTTTTTTTATTTCCAAAACAGTTTGCCCCTCTAATGTCCCTTCATCTGAAACCTGTCCTCCAGATTGAGCATAAAACGCAGTCTTGTCTAAAATTATATATCCATCTTTTATAGCAATTACTTTTGCACTAAATGAAGAATTATTTGAATAACAAAGAAGTTGAGTCTTGTCAATACCAAGAACATCCACAGTATCTCTTATGCGCGTTTGTTCATCCGATTGTCTTAATCTTGAGTAAAAGTCTTCAGGCACTTTTATTTGAAGATTTTGCTCATGCGCAACTTGCTGAACCATTTCTGCAGGAATACCATCACTAATATATAATGTAGTTAATTCTTCAATAGAAATATGTCTTTGCTCTAGTGATGCTTTTTGAACTATAGTGGCAACTTTACCACGTGCTTTTTTTTGTGTCGCCTTGTATTTTTCAATCTCTTCGTCAACCACATCACATGTGGTTTGAACACCTTGAGATAGATGTGCAAACATTGGTTTTAGATGTTGTGCATGACCAGAAATTATAGAATGCCAATCCAAATTCCAATTGTATTCCTCATTAAAAGCAAATGCACGTCTTAGTATTAAACGTAAATTGTACCCACCACCCATATTTGATGGAAGCTGACCATCAGTAACTGCATGAAGCACAGTAGATAGATGATCTGCAGTTGCATAAAGTGAAAATAGCTCGTTTAGAGAATCAAAAAGTTGTTTTGAATCAACACCTATTTTTTTTGCAATAGATTCTTTTTGTGAACCTATTGATCTACCCTCTTCAATATCTATTACCCCAGATAATTTTGCATATTGAGAAAAATGTTGCATATCCACTTTTACAGAAGTATGAGATTTCATTTTTTCAATAACGTTGCCAAATACTAATTCGTATGAAGTCGGTGAACCGTGAGTTATCCAGCAAAGTCTTGAAAGACCTGCACCCATATCAATTACTTTTGTAGATAATTCACGTGAAGAACCATTTGGCAAATTCTCATATTGCATGAACACACAGTTTCCAAGTTCAATTCCTCTGCAAAAATATTCTAAAGACGGACCAAAATTTCCACCGCCCATCCACACATCTTCTTTGAAAGATAGTTCTTCTTCAGGCAAACCGAGTGCACGCAAATAATTTATATCATGTAAAATCGCTTCATTTTTCCAATAGAAATCCCCAGTGGATTTGCTGTTGAAAGCACATTGGCCAACCATCACAAAATTAGTATAGTGTCTCCCAGTAACACCTACATTTGCAATATCACTAAAACGAATACACGGTTGGGGAACAATAAGTGGATTTGCAGGTGGAGGCATCTCACCATTTACAACATAGGGCTGAAAGTCATTTATAGATGCGATTGTAAAAAATAAATCATCGCGCCATCGTGCAACAGTAGGATATGGTTTTATTGAAGTGTGGCCATTTTTTGTAAAATATTTTTCAATTGTTTTCCAAGTATCAGTATATGAAAGTTTTAGATTTGAGGGTGCATTTGCAATAAACTCATAACCTACACACGAAGAGTCTTGACAAGTTTCCATCTGCTTTTTTGCCCAAAAATGTCTTGAACACACCTTGCATTTCTGACGAGTATAACCGCGTTCAAGTAACGTGTTTAATTCGTAATGCTTATGCCAATTCTGTTGAAAATCTTCAAAAAGCTTTTTTTTATCAGCCATATAAAACCAACTTAATTTAGATATAACATGCTAAACGCTATACCAGACATAGGTCAATTACTGCAACAAAGTTAAAAAAGATAGAAACAAGCAAAAAAAAGGCTTGAGATGTGCATCAAAAAGACAAACATAGGTGCTTTTAATTATTGCAGTATTTTTTTGATTATGATAGAAAAAAAACAAAAAGAACAAAGCGCGTATCACGTGAAAATCATCGGACCAAAAAAGAAGAATGAAATTCTCAAAAATATAGATTATGATTTATTTTACACTAGAAAGGCATCAATACATGGAGTTTGTGTAAAGATTTTCTGTTCAGATCATCAAACACTTGATATGTGGGAAGAAAATTTTAACCACATGCCAGAAGATATACGCCCTCACGTACGTCTTTTTGTAATAAATACGAAAACAAAAAAGATGCGTGTGCTCTACGAGCCACACTCAAAAACAGTATTTATATATAATTGCCAATATTATGGGTGGATAAAAAGTATCGCACTTGCACTTAGCGCAGATTATTTATATGATTCTCCTTCGGTTGAAAATAAAAGATATGCAATACATGGCTCGCTTATAGACTCTGCAGGAAGAGCTATTTGCATCATAGGTCGCCCAAAATCTGGAAAAACCACACTCACGTACGGATTGCTGTCCGAACGTAAAGATACTAATTTTGTAACTGATGATTGGTTTTTTGTTAGATTCATGGGAGAGAGTATACGCACATTTTCTGCAGAAAGAAATTCGTATGCAGGTTCAGATATTGCTGATAATTGGTCACAACTCAAATCAAAACTTAACCAAATAAAAAAAGATTCGCGTGGACGTGCAGTTGTTGATGTTGCACATTTGTTCTCGCAAAACAGAATAAGAGAACAAACTGAGTTGCAAACTATAGTTTTGCTTACGCGTGATTCAAAATTATGTGCATTTGAGAAATTGCAACCGCAAAAAGCATTAGAACTTATGATTAAATGGGATTTTTGCAATCCCCATCAACTTGTAAGAAACAAGGAAAAAAAAGATGCTCAGATTCAATTTTTTAAAACGCTTTTTTCTCGCGTTGAGTGTTATTTGCTAAATACAATTGAGACCCCAAAACAAAGCCTTGTAAGAGTTGAAAGTCTTATTGAAAGCGAGAATTGCTAAGATTTGCAAAGAAAAAATCAGATTTGCTCAAAGAGCACTCAAGCCTAAATGGCTGGGTACGCGATTTGCACAGTAGCAAATCGGACACATCCGACGACTGCGTCGCTTCAATGTCTTGTGCTCATTTTTAGCAAATGGATTGCCACCCACAAAGTGCTTAGGAGCACTTTGGGGCACCACCGGCGCAAAGCCAGTGGTTGAGATGACACACGCACATCAACCGCCCACTCAAAGTGGGCGGTTTTCGTCAGCTTGACAATAAGTTATGAAATCCTAAAAAGAACAAAAATTAAAAATAAAGAAAAATGCCAAAACTAAGGCATTATCTCTTCCTCGCCCATTGGAGGCTCATCTGGAAATGGCTCATCTTCCATTGGAAGATCTTCAGGTGGCATTGGCTCATCCATTGGTGGCATTTGTGGTTCGTTTTCATAGGGAATTTGTTCATCTAGGGCTGGCATCTGCTCTTCCGGAGGAAACATCTGTGGCTCGGGTAATACACCAGTCTCATCAACAGAAATAGCTTCACATGCTTCTTCCCATGGTCTTATACATTTTTGTAATGGTTCGCACCAAATATAACCCGCAGAGCCAATACACCCGTGTTCGTCGCGATCATTTCCAACCATGTTTTCGGATTCATTTGAGTCTTGTTCTTGCACATTAGTATGATTTTGTTCATTTGCATCGGACGGCAAAGCATTTTCTATAGGTGGAGCATATGATTGTTCTTGAGGTTGAGAACCGATACAACCAAATGCCAAAAGACCTACCATAAAGATAGATAAAAATTGTGTTAGTTTATATTCATAGTTCATTAAAGATCACCAGATTTGATTCGTCACAAATAATTAAAAAGAT
Source organism: Microcaldota archaeon (assembly GCA_964532715.1). Classification (GTDB taxonomy): domain Archaea; phylum Micrarchaeota; class Micrarchaeia; order Anstonellales; family Anstonellaceae; genus 1-14-0-10-45-29. Next base: position 17,006 of record CAZHIX010000003.1, read on the forward strand.
AATGCAAAAAGTAAATGCATGAACAATAAAATGAGTTTTGTAATTGCATCAAAGAAAATATTTTTGGAACCAAGATATATGCTAAAAGCAATTGAAACTGCAAAAAAAGAAATTTTGAAAGAAACAAAAAATAAAGCAGGACCATTTGGTGCGTGCATTGTCAATTTTAATGGTAAGGTTATTTGTTGTGAAGCTAACCGAGTTGTTGCCAAAAAAGATCCCACACAACATGCAGAAGTAAGAGCCATATCTAAAGCATGCAGAAAACTCAAAACGATTTGTCTTGATAAGTGTATTTTATACACTACATGTGAACCGTGCTTAATGTGCAGAGGCGCAATATATTGGGCGAAGATACCAGTATTGATTTATGGTTCAACACAAAAAGATGCGCGCGCAATCGGATTTGACGAGATAAACATAACGGATAAACAAATGGCAAATATACAAAAAAGAAAGGCTATTGTTGTTTCAAAATATATGCGCAAAGAATGTAATGAGCTTTTTGAGATTTATAAAAAAAATAAAGGAATAATTTATTGAGAAAATGTGAGAGTATTTAATCATTTGATTTAAAGATGCACTTTTTCATAACGCCCCAAAAATAAACCCTGCTAATGCAGAAAATATTATTATCAATCCAACATACGCAAACGTTTTGACGTTTCCAAGAACGTGACGTATAACTAAAAGACTGGGTAGAGAAAGGCTTGGACCTGCAAGTAAGAGTGCAAGTGCTGGACCATGGTTAAGACCATTTGCCATCAATGCTTGTAATATGGGTACTTCGGTCAATGTTGAAAAATACATAAACGCACCAATAATTGAAGCAAATAAATTTGCCCAGATAGTATTTTCACCCGCTACATTTTGAACTAAATCAGATGGAATTAATGGAAGTACAAAACCAGAAATAAATACACCCACAAACAGTATAGGCATAAGCATTTTTGTAAAGCCCAAAGTTTCGTTCAACCATGCAAAAAACTCAGAACGTTCTACAAAAAACCAGCCGACTGCAAACACTAAAATAGAGATTGCAACTAATACAATCGTTTTCACAAACAAATCAAATTGAAGTCCATTTACAACTAAAATACAAACCAACAAAGCCATGAGTACAGATATTGTTTTTGACGGAGTTTTGATTTGTTGAGCTTTTGAAATTACAAGATTTCCACTTGTCGCTTGCTTGAAAAACATATCCATAAATAATCCGACTAAAATTGATATGAAAATCGCACCTACAACACGTGCAATTCCAATATCAAAACCAAGAACACTAAATGTTAGAAACATAGCCGCAATATTTATTGCAGGTCCAGAAAAAAGAAATGTAGTTGCTGGACCGATTCCTGCACCTCGCTTATATATACCCGCAAATATCGGTAAAATAGTGCATGAACAAACTGCCAAAACCGCACCACTTACAGATGCGATTGCATAAGCTTTTGCTTTTTTGGATTTTGAACTAAGATATGCAAGAATTAGCTCTTTTGGAACAAATGTGTTTAGCGCCCCAGCTATGAAGAATGCAGGAACAAGACAGGTCAAAATATGAAGCACTGCATAATCATGAAGCATTGATACGCCTGCCAAAACTGCATCATCAAACCACGTCTGACCTGCGGGCATAAAATAGAATAATAAAAATAACCCGACAATTGCAAATAACATATTTTTTTCATTTTGTTCCATGTTTTCATCCCGGTTAATAACTGTACAAAGAATAGTTTACGAATAGATATTGCACAGACATATTATTTTTTGCCAGTTTTAGCAAGTAATAATTCTTTTAACTCTGAATCAGAGATTTTCCCACTCAAAACAACTTCATTATCAATAACTAATGCAGGACTTGACATTACCCCAAGTTCAATTAGAGCATTTATGTCTTTTACGTGCTCAACTTGTGCGTCTATTTTATTTTCAGAAATTATTTTCTTTGTCTTCTCATACATTGCATTACAGCCTGCACAACCAGAACCAATTATTTTTATTTTCATAGTTTACACCTCATCTGAAAAATTTACACCTAAAGAAATATTTGAATAGTATAGTAAATACCTGCAAGAACAAACACCATACCTGCAAAACGCCTTACGCTTTGCTCAATGAATTGAAATTTGCCAATGTGTTTTCCGACTGCATTGGCACCACTTGAGAGCGCAAACGCCACAAAAACTACAGGCAGAGCAGTGGCGAACGAAAATGATGCAGGAATAAATAATGAGTCAGAGTTTGCAATGGCCAAAGGTATAAGCATACCAAAAAACAAAACTGCACTAAATGGACAGAAAGCAAGAGCAAACAGAACACCTAGAAGAAATGAGCCTATAAAACCTTGTTTTGCAAGTTGTTTTTTTATATTCTCTACTTTTCTTCCACCTATCCCAAAACCTGAAAATGACACCCACTCAAGCATTATGACTCCAAAAATCAAAAGAGATGGCCCAAGTAAAATATGATAATTCGATTGTAAAAGCAGTGACATGTCCATCATATTTATGCCAAAATACACGATGAGCATCGCAAGAAACATATAGACTACAGTTCTTCCAAAAGTATACAGAAGACCAGAAATTATTATTTTGTGTGCAGATTCAAGATTTCTTGAAAGATATGCCATCGCCGCAATATTTGTCGCAAGTGGGCATGGACTTACTGCCATCATCAGACCTATGAAAAATGCAGACACGACCGCTATTTCGCTTGTTGCAAAACCCCCAACTAATTGTTCAAAAGACATTTAATTCAACTCCCCGCCAAGCCGCTTTGAGAGAATACCAGTTAGATAGTTTTCAAATGCCACTTCATCTCCAACATAATTCCAGACTTGAATTAAGTTTTCACGTTTTATTCCATCATTGGTATAAGTACCAATTTGAAGTGAAATTGAAGTTACTTGATAATCTTGTGCTACTTGTAAATTGTTTGGATCTTGGGCGTTTATGTGCATATACTTTAGACGACCAGACTCAACTTCTTTTTTGAAATTTTTATCAACAACTTTTTGTGCCAAATCACCTAAAAGAACACAAGAGTAGCATTGCTGATTTCCATGAAAATGGATTAGATTCACGCTAACGTCAGAGTTAACGCTTAGATTAGTTGGAATAGAAGAATACATTAATTCATCTGAACCGAGTTGAGAGTTTTTGTTTTTGATATTTGAGTTTGCATCGGTTGAATTCATAGCTTGACCAGTGCAACCAAAAAAAAGCAATGCAGATAAAACAGATATAAAAATTGCAAATTTTGCAGTTGAATAATTTGTTTTGTTATAATTTTCTTTTAGATGAAAACCATCGTTTGATTTCAATAAATTTGATTTCATACTATAACCCACATTAATTTTTTATTACCAAAGAAATTTATCACAAATTTAATCATAAACTTAGTTTCGTTCTAAAGTCTTTTTTTTGCCATATTTAGTATTTTTGCAACTCTCAAATCAACTATACGATAAAATATTTTTTTTCCATCACGTCTTGATGAAATTAAACCTGCACTCTCAAGCTTTGCAAGTTGTATTGACACAGTAGATTGAGTGCGATTTACTTTTGGGAATATTTCACATACACAGCGCTCGCCTTTTAGTAAAAAAAGTAATATTTCAATGCGGGTTTTGTCAGATAGGCTCTTGAATAGAGAAAGTTCATCTTTCATATTTTCACAAACATATTGATAGTTGTCAATATTTAAATATGTTTCATTGAATCACGCACTTGATTGGTACAATAGAAATATTTATATACTATAGAACATCTATAGAATATTATGTTAACGACAATTCAGATTCATGAAGATGTAAAAAATCAGCTTCTTGGTTTTAAGACAAAACCAAAAGAGACCTACGAACAGGTAATAGTTAATCTAATGGATATTGCAAAAAAAAACAAAGCAGAAGATAAAGAATTATTAAAACAAGGCTATTCTGAAATGGCTAAAGATGCGTCTTCAATAAATGACGAATATTCTTCGGCAGACGAGGATTGGTAATTTGCAGATTATAAGAGGAGATATAATATTAGTAAATCTAGACCCAGTTGTCGGTTCAGAACAAGGAAAAACAAGACCTGCACTAATTATTCAAAATGATGTTGGAAACAAATACAGCCCCTTAACGATTATAGCTCCAATCACGACTAAAATTTATTCTCAACAGTATCCAACAAATGTTCAGATTTCAAAAAAAGAATCAAAACTAAAAAAAGAATCAACTATTTTGTTTAATCAGATAAGAACAATTGATAAAAAAAGGATTGTAAAAAAGATTTCTACTCTTGATAGATTTGTTTTAGCTAAGGTTGATTTAGCGATTAAAATCAGCCTAGGATTAGAATGAATCTATTTTATCTCTGAGAGAAGATTGAACGAAGTTTTCAATATAGCTTAGCAAACTGAAAAGACAAAATCCAAAGCGACTTTAGGTGAGCGATGAACGAAGTGAATCGCTCCCAGCGGGATTTGAACCCGCGCTTTAGCCTTGAGAGGGCTACGTCCTTGACCGGGCTAGACGATGGGAGCCCAAATACTAAACAGAACAAAAGGTGCAAACAACACATAAAATGCGCGCTGTCTGCAAAGAGTATTTGTTCATTTTTATTTAAAAAAGAATAAGTTATAAAAAAAAGCCTAAATAAATGAAGAAAAATAACTGAATTAAACTTCTTCGCGCATTAAATCAATTATTTTTGAATGTGCATAAGATTTTATTGCAGAACCAGGTAAAGCTTCTTTTGCAATGGAGCTTAAAGCATTTGATAATTTGGCAGAATACAATATATCTACTGCAAGATATGCAATTGTTTTGTCGTGCTCACAGAGTGATATGGCTCTTAAACCTCTAATTAATGAATGACGAGGATTTGGCGCGTTATTAACTAAAAGATTTGAATTCTTAATCAGTTCCAAAACTTCAAGCGCAATTTTTACATCTAAACATTTGACTGCAGTATTGAGTATATCTCCAAGCACCAAAAGCTTTTTTTCATCATTAATATTGTCAAACTTTATTATAGTCTCCTCAAGTAAATGTCTGTTTGAAATAAATGTAGGAATCGTAGATTTTGTTCTAGAATCCGGGTTAAGACCACGTTTATTTTTGTAACTTTGTCTATAGTTACCTCTAGAATGCTGTACACCATGAAACATATTATCACAATATTGTATTTATTGAAACTATTTATAAACAAATATTTTTACATTTTATAAAAAGAGGATATCATAAAAAAATATAAAAAAATAAGGTTAAATTGAAATAATAAAAAAAATACCCACAAAAAGCAAAATTAAAGAAAAAAATTATTGCTTTTTGCTTTTAGATATTGGAAGTGGAACCAAACCGGCAGATTCTGAGATTACATTTATTAAATCTGAACCTTCTGGTACGATATATTTTGTATTGTTTTTTAGAACTTCGCTAGCAGTCTCCAATTTCTTTAATTCCACTGCTTGACCTTTGAAGTATTCTTGTGCAGCTTTATTTACAAGCTCAATTTGTTTTGCTTTTGCTTTTGCGATTTGTTCTATTGCACTTGATTCTCCTTCTGCTTGCAATATTTGAGCTTGACGATGTGCTTCTGCAATTTTGATTTGTGCACGCCTTTCACCATCTGCTTTTATTTCAGCGGCTTCTGCATAATCTCTTGACGCTATTTTTGTGTTTTCTGCTTTTACAACTTCGTTCATAGTTGCCTGCACATCTTGAGGAGCTTCAATCTCTTTTAATTCTGCACGCACAACTTCAATTCCCCATTTTTCAGTTTCTTTTTGCAACTCTTCTGCAAGCATCTGATTTAGACGATTTCTCATTGAGTTTGCCTCAGCAAGAGACATCTCACCAATAATTGCACGCAAAGTTGTTCTTGCAAGTTGCACGATTTGATGAAAATAACTATTTACTGAATATTGTGAGCGCTTTACATGTTCTGCCCCATCCATTACTTTGAAATAGATTTGTGCATCTACAGTTGCATTTAGAGCATCTTTAGTAATGACTTCTTGTTTTGTGGCATCTACCATTTGTTCAGTTATATTTACACGAACGACGTTATCTACAAAAGGTATCACGATTAATAATCCAGCTTCATGATACGAATTAAACTTACCAAAACGCTCAACAATTGCGCGCTCTGTTGGTCTCACGGTCTTTAAAGACATTGTAGCCAATGGAACCACAACAAATAATAGTAGAATTATTTCAAACATTTACACGACCTCCAGAATTGTAATTAAAGTTAGTAGTATTAAAAGATTAGCATGTAATAAAAAACATAAACTAACACATAGACTAAAGATTACATATTGATAGAAACACATGTGTAGGTTATTTAAAATTAGACACAGAAAATACGAATACAAAAGGACGTTTATATAGATAAATTTAGTAGAATGTGTATTATCAAAAACGTCTAAAAGGACACGTTCGCTTCACATAAAAAGATAATGATGGACTCGTGGTGGAACGGCT
>CAZHIX010000003.1:23580-24279 GCA_964532715.1 Microcaldota archaeon
GGGCTGTCGCACCTCCAGCCCGCTTCGCGGTCTGAAGGACACGTTCGCTTCACATAAAAAGATAATGATGGACTCGTGGTGGAACGGCTATGCAGACAGCCCTTGTGGGCTGTCGCACCTCCAGCCCGCTTCGCGGTCTGAAGGACACGTTCGCTTCACATGAAAAGATAATGATGGACTCGTGGTGGAACGGCTAACACGTTCGCTTCACATGCGAAAGAGTCCCGGTTCGAATCCGGGCGAGTCCAAATTGGTTTAAAAAATAGTTAATTTCAACTCATTAGAAAAAAATTAAAAAAATAATATATTACATAACGCCAAAGTCATGTTTTACATATCAGATAACAAAAGATTTGGTTTTTCGCGCGCAATTATTGGATCATAATCATTAGAGTTACACATTTGTTTGTGCAACCGCTCATAGGCAGAGTCTGCTTTGAGAACATAAAGTAAATCCCCGTTATTTGCTCTGTAATAAAATGCAAGAGCAAGATCTAATTTTGATACAGTTGTATCAGCATTTTTGTTCATTGATGACGAAGTTGAGCTAAGGTTTTTGTGTTTCAATCTTGGAATATATGATTGAGAATGCAGTTCGTTAGATATTTGTTGATGAATAGCATAATCAGCTTCACAAATAGAACCTGCTTTGAAATAAACTTCAGCCATCCCTACATTTGAACCTAAAGCCAGTATTTT
>CAZHIX010000003.1:24299-36452 GCA_964532715.1 Microcaldota archaeon
AAAAAAATTAAAAAATACAGATGCTTTTAATCTGTATTTTTTTTGCAATTTTTAGTGCAAATGAATCTTTGTTTGAATCGTACGCGCACAAAAATGCCTGTTTATAATAGGATAATTTTTGATCTAATATGACAAGGTATGAGTCCAGTTCAGATTTGGCACATGGAAAAGATGGTTTTGTAACATTTAGATTTTCATCTGCATAACGTACATATTCTAAAGATGCATAATATAATTTCCTTTTGTGATTTTGTTGTCTTGCTTGAGTTTCTAATTGTTTTGCTCTCTGAAGTGAGGGAGCAGATGCAAAGAAGTTTGAAGCATTCATGCTTCTAAGAACTTCAGAACATGGTTTATTAGACCTTAGATTATTAACTTCTAAGGCGTCAGGTAAAACACTAAAGAACTTATTTTTTTTACCTAAAACTTTTTTACCTAAAACATTGATTGAGTTTATTTCATTAACCGGCAGTACATTATTTAGACTCATAATTTCACCATTAAACATATACTATTCAAAATTATCTGGTCGAATATTAGTTGCACTAAGGCAAAAATAATTACATGATATTAGCACATAACATTGTTAAAAATGTTCGCATATGAATTTTGCTTGAAATTGATGTGAAGAAATCAGACTAAAATGAACCACGACATTTTTCCTCATATAAACGCTCATGCTCCACACTAGCATTTAAAACATAAAATTCAGAACCGTCTTTCGCCATATCATAGAATACAGATGCCATAGTAAGATACAGTGTTATATCTTGATTTTTATTATTGTTAATTTCATTTTCTTTGAAAAGTTTTCTATATTTTTCTTCACAAAGTTGAGCTGCTTTGTAATAAAGCTCTGCCATATCTATAGTTATTTGTGCAATAAATACTTTTTTTGCGATTGATATTGCAAACTCGGATTCACCTGCATCATATGCACAAAAAAAAGCACGTTTACAGCAAGCTATAATTTGGGAAGAACGAAATAGTTTTGATTTGAGACTATAGGATTGCTCACATGAGCTTTGAGCCATTTTAATGGAATTTAAATTATTTGATATAAAATCATTCACAAATGACATATAACTCATAGCAACAACATAAAGTTTTTTCTTATCATTTGAATTTCTTGCTTCCAATTCAAGCACACATAAACGTGAATATTCATCTGATTTGAATTTAAATAAAAGACGTGAGCCTCTCAAGACTTCAGCAGAACTACCATTATGCATTTTTGAGAATTGCTCTAGGGTTAAAACCAATGAATTGGCATTAGAACGATTTGGATTTTTTAGAAAATAGAAAATATTTTTGGCTAGAGATGCATCTGAGAAAACAGCTGACCTAAATGAACGGTGATTAGTAAACAAGCAAATATTAGATGTACACATTATAAGACCTCACATCTGTAGATTTTTATATAGATAATCTTTTTTTAGTTTGTAAATTTTATACTGATAACGCTCTTTTTTTAGAGACCATTTCATACGCTTTTCTTGCAATATGCTCAGCGCAAAGTCCAAAGCTTTTCATTAACTCCCAAGGTGCACCAGATTCTCCAAACTTATCGTTCACACCAATCATATCAAATAGAATGGGTTTAGCGTAAAGTTCATCCGAACACAAAATTGTAGAAGATATTAAATTTCCAAGACCTCCTTTTTGATGCTCCTCGGCAGTAAGTATTGCACCAGTATCTTTTGCACACGCAATTATTGCACATTTGTCAAGAGGCTTTAGTGTAGATAAATTCAAAACTCTGGCGTTTATGTTGTATTCTTCGCGTAAAATCCAAATCGCTCTCATTGCTTCTGCAGTTTCTGGACCGCATGAAATTATTGTGATATCTTCATTTTCATTTTTTGCATCGGTTGAGAGCAATGTTTCAAATGCATCTTTGAAGTTTTGTTTTTTTGAGCGATAACGAATTACAGTTGCAATTCCAAATTTGTAAGGAGTATTTTCGTCAGTTACTATAGGAGTTGCTTCTCGTGCATAACGAATATAACATGGCCCGACAACTTGTTCAATCATTGCATCGGATGCTTTTTTTGTTTCAATTGAATCACATGGAACTAAAAGATTCATATTTGGAAGCCCATGTATTTGAAATATTTCTTCAAGTGCTTGATGAGTTGCTCCATCTGGCCCTACTGAGATCCCACCATGAGCACCAATTATCTTTACGTTTAAATCCCCATACGCAACAGTCGTTCTTACTTGATCAAGAGCTCTACCTGCTGCAAAAACACCATACGTTCCAAAAAGAGGTATTTTGCCTTCTTTTGCAAGACCTGCTGCAACACATGTACCAGATTGTTCTGCAATACCCATAGAGAAAAAGCGCTCTTTTTTCTTTGGATCTTTCTCATAAAACATATTCATGCAAATGGAACCAGTAATATCTGCACCTAAAGCTACGATATTTTCGTTTTTGGATTCGCAAATTGCATCTCCAAAACCCATTCTTGTTGGACGCATTTGCACTTTCATCTCTTCTTGCACATTCCACCAATAATTTTTTGAGAATTTTGGCATTGAGTCGTCTATTTGTTCATCTATTTTTTTTTGGTGCTCTTTTGCTATTTTAATCATTTTGTCTTTTGGTAGATGAGTCATATTCAATTCACTCAATGCAGTATCAAGCTCCGCTTCATTTGGAACTTTTCCATGCCATCCGGCCTTGTTTTCTATAAAACTTACGCCTTTTCCTTTTATTGTATTTGCAATTATTACGCTTGGTTTATCGTTGGATTTTTTTGCGTTTTCAAACGCACTAATTAATGCTTGCACATCATGTCCATTGCATTGTATAACATTCCAACCAAAAGATTTGTATTTGTCTTCTATTGGATCTATATTCATTACATCTTTTGTATTACCATCTATTTGAAGCTCATTTTTATCTACAATTGCTATGAGATTATTGAGTTTATGATGAGATGCTTCCATTGAGGCCTCCCATATTTGTCCTTCTTGCTGTTCTCCATCACCCATTATACAATAGACATAATAATCTTTTTTGTCAAGCTTTGCACGTAGTGCGTCTCCAACTGCAACAGATAATCCTTGTCCTAGTGAACCGCAAGACATTTCAACTCCAGCACATTTTTTCCTATCAGGATGACCTTGAAATGGGCTTAAGAGTTTTCTTAGAGTTGCAGTTTTTAGTATATCAAAGTATCCACAGTAACCTAATGCAGTGTACCACGCAGGCGCTTTATGCCCAGCTGAAAAGAATAGCCTATCTCGCTCATCCCAGTTTGGTTCATGTGGTTTGTGATTCATTTGATTAAGATATAAGACTGAGAGTACATCCATGATTGAAAGAGAACCTCCAGAATGTCCTGAACCTGAACAAAATAATGAAATTAAACAATAACCACGCATTTCATTTGCACATGTCTTTAACTGATCCAAAGAATAGTTTTTGACTAAACCGTCTTTTTGAATTAACCCCACAATTTTCACCCCTATTTGTTAAAAGTAGAATTTAGTGCATTTTTTATTCTCTCAACACCGTTTTTTATGTTCTCGGTTGAGGTTGCATAGCTTAAGCGGATATAATGTTGGTCATCATGATAATCTTTTTTGCCAAAATAAGTGTCAGCTAAAACTGCAACATGATGTTTTTCAAGAAGATACTCCTGCAATTGCACCGAATTTTCAAAACCTAATTTTATTAATGCTTTTGTAACATTTGCATATACATAAAACGCACCATTAGGAAGATGACATGAAACTCCATCTATTTGATTTAGTAAATTTACAATTAGATTTCGTCTTTCTTTGAATATTGAAACCATCTTTTTTGTATCATCTTGAGGACCATCTAATGCTTTGCATAATGCATGTTGAGTCATATTGTTTGCACAACCTTCTATATTTGTAACCCACGTGGAGATGTAAGGAGCAAGAACTGGATTTATCGCAAACCCTAAACGCCAGCCAGTCATTGCGTATGCTTTTGAAAGACCGTCAGAGATAATTGTTCGCTCATACATGCCCTCAATTGATGCAATGCTTTCAAATTTTTGATCATATATAATTTGTGAATAGATTTCATCTGAATAAATCCAAAAATCATGTTTTTTTGCAAGTTGCGCGATTTGTTCTAAATCTTCTCTTGATAAAATTGAACCTGTTGGATTTTGAGGAGTGTTTAATATTAGGAGTCTTGTTTTTTTTGTTATTCTTTTTTTGAGATCATCAATACTAAATGAGAAATTTTTTGATTCCAAAAGTGGAAGAGGAATTGGAATTGCACCTTGAGCTCTTATCTGAGATTCATAAATCGGATAACCTGGATTTGGATATATTACTTCGTCACCTATTGCAGGATCAGTAGTACACGCAATTGCATAAGCAATGAATTGCTTTGCGCCATTTGCGATTATAACATGTTCGGGTTTTGCATCAATATTGCGTGTTTTTGAGAAGTATCGTGCAACAGCCTCACGCGCATGAAGTGCACCTGCAGAATCAGTATAGCAAGTCTTTCCATCATTTATTGCTTTTATCGCTTCTTGTTTTATATAGGTTGGAGTGTCGAAATCGGGCTGACCGATACAAAAGCTTATTACGTCTTTTCCTTGTTTTTTTAGTGCATTCACTTGTGCAAGCACTTCAAAAGCAGATTCACTACCTAATTCTTGAGTTCGTCTTGATATTCTCATTATATAACACCCATTCATAGTATACAAACTAAATAGACATTGAACATTATAGGATAGTGAATTAATTAAAGACTTTGGAATTGAAAAAACGCGTTTTATCTCTGAAACTACTTTTTTGCAAAACAACAATTATTGCACAGACCCACTAAATGAATTTGAATAGATTTTGCGTTTAATTACGTAGCACGCTAATGAATAAGAAAATTCAAAAAATTATTGCACCAAACCCTCATTTAACACATATACGTAATCTGCAAGATAACCACTAGGCGCACGATATAAACCGGGCGAATAAAGAAGAGGTAAGATTGGAAAATACGTTGAATTGAAAAACTTTTTAGCAGATTCTCTTATACGAAATTGTTTTGAATCACATGCACAAGAATCTGCAAACAAAACAATTGTGTTTGAAATGTTAAGCGAGTCTAAAATACATTTAATTCCTTTTGGATGAAGCGCACCGCTCAAAAATATTACTTTTTCACCATTCTTTACAAAATTAGCAATTTTATGAGCATAAATACTATCAGTTAGGTGCATATACTCATCAGATGATGAAAAATTTATTTTTTGATTAGCTCCAAAAAAATTCATAGCTGATTTCTTAATAGAACGCACAAGATGCTCGTAGGAATTTGCCTCTGATGAATCTATTCTAAACCAAGTTTCTAGATGCGCAAGCATTTTTAGTGTAGGTTTTGATAATGAATCACAATCGCAACTCATGAACACTTTGACCGAATCTTCTAATTTTTGATCTACAAGTTCACATAAAATTGAATTGTAACCGTTTTGTGAAAAAAATTGTGCATTATCTGCCAAGAAGTATCTGTGTTTTGAGCAACCATGATTTTCGCCAAAAATTATTACACTTGAACCTACAATTTGTTGCATATTTGATTTAGAAAAATCCGTAGATACTATAGGTTTTTGAACGTTTTGAGCATCTGGGTTTTGTTTTGCAGACACAAAAATAGATTCAGCTAATAAAGAAATTGCCAGTAACCCCACTGCACCTTTTTTTGCAATGCTTTTTGCGACAACCCCAAATTTTTGCATATATAATTGTTGTAAAAGAAGTTAATAAATGTTTTTATATGCATTAACACATGAATTTACATTTCACGGCGATTCACAAAAAACGCTAATCAATTTTTACAAAGCGAATGAATGAATTGATTTGGCGAACCGTAGATATTGAGACATTTTCTGAATTAGAATCTACAAAGAAATTGAAGGCGGTTGAAGAGCCTCCATCAAACATCAAAAGATCTGATGCTTTGACTTTAAATTCGCTTTCTATTTCACTTACAAGGTCATAGATTTGATTGTAAGTATAACCCGCTTTTGTAGAAACAAAGATTGCATCTGATGAATCAGTCACGATTACAAAAGAACGCCGAGTAGATTCATCTGAAGTCTTATTTGAGACAGAAATAGCCTGCCCGTTTTCCATTAATTTCGGCCATACGGCTATTGCATGCCTTGGAATAAATGGCATATTCTCGTTTTCAGAGGTTATAATTTGTTTTTCATTGTAGGCTTTCAGATACTCTTTCTTTTTGAGTATGCCACATGAACCATCTTCAAGAACATAGAATATGTGTGCATTTTTTTCAAAGCGTCCTTTTGAAAGATTCACTTGATGAATTATCTTACCATCATGCATTATCAAATCTTCAGCATTGCCGTTACCATCAAAAAACGCCGCGTTGATTGAGAATACGCTTTGCTCAAAACCGGACACCGCAGCCGGAGCGAGAATTATATTCTCGGTGTGATCTTCAGGTGATTTCCCGCCCTGATAAACATCAATTTTCATATTCTTCAAAGCTTCTTTTGAGACGTAGCCGGCAGACCATTTTGAGTTGTAGCGTATTTCGTAGTTAGCATCAGAATATGCAATTTCGGATGTAGATTGTTCTAGGGAAGCATCGCGAGCCAAATAACGAGAATAATATTTGCCAAATTTTTGGACATAATCGTTTCGAACAGTAAGGTCAGGATATGCATTATAATAGTATGCAGTCCTTGATGAAAGATTGATATCACTGAACATGTTTGGAGACAACATGGCCTCTGACTTTTCGTTTTTCTTTGTAGGTAGTATATATTTTTTCTTATAACTTGATTCAACCTTTGAATTAAGTTTTGATTTTAACGTAGACATTGAATAATGAATTCCGACCGCAGGATTATTCTTTAATTGATATCTATCTCCAGTATTATTTGGACCTTTTTTGCTTAGCTGTTCAAACTCACGAATTCCAAGAGAAATAAAGGATTCGTTTAAGTTATATTGATGATCATTTTCAACTACAGTTATTGTTCCGCCACCACCAATACCATCAGTCATTTGATAAGTACCAGTCCCGCCATTTTTGAAATTTTGTTTTGAATCATCAATATCGATATTGTCTGTCCTGTGATTAGTTTCTTTTTCTGAATAAGCAGTCATCATTTCTGCATTGAAAATGCCAAGAGTTCTATATTCGTTTAAGCAATGCATGAAAACAAGTGATACCACATCATCATCATTGGCATAGCGATGCTTTCTAACACGTGCTAACTCATAAAGTTCAGAAGTCTTAGACCATAACAAAATTGACGCTCTTAACGTCTCAAACTCGCTCATTTTTGCGCGCGAGATGTAATCTGGAATAAAGCGATGGCTTAACATATCAAAAACATTTTTTCCATCTAATTGAGTACAGACAGAATCAAATTTAGATTTTAACTCAATACAAGTTTGATCAGCTGGATTTAGTTCAATTGATTTTTCATGGATGTTTTTTGCAAAATCATGAAAACTCAAGTTAGAATCTGCGAGGATATGCTCATACGCCAAACGACGCTTTAATTCGTCTTCACTATCATAAAGAGGTATGAGGTAGACGTTTAGAGTACCATCTGCAAGTTTTTGAGCCCCGTATTTTTTGCCAGAGTGCTCAAAAATTTCAACTTCACCCGAGTTTAGATTTTTAATTTTTGATTGAATGGATGAATCGACGGATGCAAACCATGATGAGTACTGCGGATCATTTGAATAAAACTGATGCCCGTATTCGTAGTTTGAGAGGCCTTCAAGAAGTATTGAATTTGACAGTTTTGCCAAAAGCATATAAGCAGAGGCAATTTGTTCTTGAGTAGCAACTATATCGTGAGCAGAAGCAGAAGGCATGATTATAGATTTTAGTTGTTCATATACAGAGATATAATTTCCAAGCCCAAATTGACATTCGCAAGAAATCAGCAGAGCATCATTACCCACATACCCAAGAGATTTTGCATTTTCAATATCAGATATTGCGCGATTTAGTAATTCGGTTTTGCTTTGAGATGAACCGTTTAGCGATGCTTGTTTTGCGAATAGTTTTGCACGTAAGACATAAGCATCCGCCACCTCATTTATTGCAGACACACCTTGAGCAAGTGAAATATATCTTTCAACATTTTTGAGTGCGTCAGAGTAGTTTTCAAGTTCAAAATTTGATTTTGCACTTGTAAGATATGCAGAAATTAGCATTGGTTCACGCGATATATTTATTTCGTTTTGATCATCAGATATTAGAGATAGTGCATGATCTGCATCTTTTGCAGACTGCTCAAAATTTAGAAGTTCAAATCTAACATTGGCCAAGTTGGCATATGCAATTGCAATATCTTTTTTAGGCAAGTTTTTTTGATTGGCTAATTCAATCCATTGTAAAAAGAAAGTTTCTGCATTTTTTGCATCTTGTAAAATAGTATTAAGTTCCAAAGACAATTTTTGTGATTGCTCTGAGGATACGCCCAAAATTTCATCAGCCATAGTTATATTTTCCAAAGCAATTGCAAAATTACCAAGCGCAATATTAGTTGATGCTTTTTTTACAAGTATGGATGATTTACTTTGAGAATAATCTGCCAGTTTATTTTGTGATAGTAAATCTAATGCAATATCAAATTCTTTTAGTGCGCCTGCATAATCAGAAGCATTATGTTTTCTCTCAGCGGATTTTTCATATTCAGATACAAGATTGCTACGAGCATATTCAATTGATTCTTTATTTGATTTAGTAGAAGATAGTTTTTGCAATATCTCAAGATTATAATCTGCTCTTTCAAGCATACCGATGGATGTGAAGAAGCGAACATTTTCATAATATGCATCAAACTTTTTATTATCTTTTTGATATGAAGCATTTTCTTCAAACAAAAGTGCGATTCTTCCTTTGATATCATCGTTTGTGGATGCATCTTGAGCGATTTTTTTGAGTTGAGTAAATCTAGCATCAACTTCTTTTGAAGCCTCGGATAAAATCTCTTTTAAGCGAAGTGGTTTTTTTGCAGGATAATCTTTAGAGGTGCAAACACATGCAAGAAGTGCACTTGCTCCTTCACAATATAGAAAATAATCGTTTTCTTTTTCGGCTAGTTCAATCTTGCTTTTTCCAATTTTTAGATAATTATCTGCCGCATTTACTGAAATCTCAAGATAATTTTTTGCTTTGGATGGATCCAGATTGATGCAATGCTGTATGGCAGTGTTTGCATTCTGCCAATCTGAAGTTTCATAAAGCATTTTTGCAAGCTGTTCATAAGCCATTAGATTATCAGAAGACCAAGATACATCTTGTATATTCAGATCTTTTTTTGCAAAAGCATTTTTTGTATTATCAGAACATGAAATTATTGCATGCAATAATGCGTTTTTTTGATCACCAAGTTCAAAATAAGCTTTGCTCATGTGAGAATGCAATTCACGCCTTAAATCTTCGTTTTGGGCAAACTCTAATGATTTTGAAAAATTAACTATTGATTTTTGTAATAAACCAGTTTTGTCTCTACCAGATTGTTTTTGAGCTTGGATCAGCGCATCTTCACCTATACGAAAATACGAGTTCCACTGATTTGGATTTAACTCCAAAGATGTTTGTGCATTTTTTTCTGAATGTTCAAAAAAACCCTCACTTGATTCTGACCTTGCTTTCTGTAAAAATTGTTTTGATAGTTGATTTATTGCATCAGTGTAGCTATTTGGATTTTGAGATAGTGAGCGTGCAAACTCAAAATATGTTTTTGCTTCTTGTGATTTTTCTTCATACAGGTAAGCATAACCTAAAAGTTGAGTTGTAAGCTCCCACTCATAGATTTCATCAAAAGTCTTGTTCATGCTTAACATGTTCTTTCTGGTTGGCTCAAAATTAGATAGCAGTAAATCATTTGCCTCACAATAATATCCCCAAAATAATTCAAACGCTTTTTTGAAATTAGAATTTGCATATTTCAGATGCTCAATAGTTGAACGCAATCTCATGTTATAGTAAAGACCACCAGGAACTTCTGATTTGTATTTTAAAACTTCTTGATTTTTTAATTCGCATTCTCCGACTATTGAGTTTATTTGACCAATTCCAAAGTAAGCATATGCATTTTTCTCATCTAAACTTAATGCCCGATTGTAATACCATTGCGCAGTTTGAGCATCAGTTTGTAACTTTTCAAAATACATGAAAGCAGATTTTTCATTATCATCAGAAAGTTCAATCTCACCATTTGTGAAATTCACATAGACTGCATCTACACTTGATTTGTAATTCTCGTAATGAGTAAATGCACTTTTTGCATATTCGTCCCCTTTTGCCAAAAACTCATAAGATAGAACTTCCATTTGAGATTTGCAATTTTTTCTAAGGCGATCTGCAATTTCAACTATTTGTGGACTGGCATCTTCCCCATGAGCATCAGTTTTAAGATCGCTAATTAAATTTAGTGCTTTTTCGTATGCTTTTTGTGATAAGACAAGTTTTGATACTCTACTAAGACAATGCGCAAGTTTTAGCTGAGCATCTATTTCCAAGAATTTTTGATTATAATATGAATTAACATCTAAAGGATTAAACATATCTTGGACTAGATAATCAATAGCAAAAAATATTGAAAAAACATTTAGCGAAAAAGTTCCAGGTTTTGTTTTTAGATAATAATCAAAATCAGTTATTGCTTGTTCAAAGTTTTGTTGCATTGAAAAATATAGTTGGGCGCGAGTTAAACGATAATCACGATTATTATCAGAAAGTATAATGGCTTCATTGCAATATTGTAAAGCTTTAGAGTAATGTTTCTCAGTTTGATTTGGATCAGATGAATTTAGAGCCATTTTGCTATATATTTGAGAAATTGAATCAAGAACATAAGCGTACAAATCATTAAGTTTAGAATTTTTTTCAATGGCAGATTCTTTCGCGATTTGGATTTGAGACAAAAATGATTCAAATATTTTTAGACTACCTTCAAAGTCTTTTGAATCAAGAAGATTTTGACAGTATTTTGAATAATTAGATGCGATAGCTAAAAGATAATCACGATCGTTACTGTGAGATACTAAATCCAAAGTGATATTCTTGTTTGGATTAAATGAATCTGTTTTTTCGTTTGAGTTTTCTTCATGGACTTTTCTTAGATTTTCATTTTGATTAACAATGTTTGAGTTTCTTTCCTGAAATTGTTTGATGTTTTCGTTTTGATCAAACGCTTGGGTTTTTTCATTTGCATTTTGATTTTGAATAGAATTAACAAACTCGTTTTGATTAGAGTTATTTGTCTTTGATTCAGATATTTCTACAGTGGGTTCAACGCTTATGCTTGGAGTTTGTTCCAGAAGAGCATAAATTGCTTGTGCGTTTTGCAATGCTTGTGACGCAGAGTTAGAATGACCACTTGTAGTTTCTGATTTTACAATTTGCTCATATTTTTGAGCAACTTCAAATAATGCATCACGATATTGTTTTGCTGGATCAAGTGGATATGTAGAATATGCAATCTTCAGATACTTGGTTGCCTCGTTTAGAACATGCATGCTAAGATTATCTTCTTTTGAGAGTATATTTTGAGCAAGAGTGTAATAATGATTTGCAATTGAATAATCTTCTTGTCTTTTTTGTACAATAAAACGTAATTTACCAAGTTGATCATCAACTTCATCGGGATGACCACTACTTTGAATCGGTTGATTGCTTTTGTATATTGTTTTGAGCGGATTTGCAGACATAAACTTCTGGTTTAGCACACATTAATCATTTAAAAAGATACATTATAGACGTGATTTTGGTTGAACGAAGGTGTGGGGGGATGGCGCAAAAATAAAACGCCAAAAGTATGGAAAAAAGAGGTGATATGAAGTGATACTTCAAAAAAGTAAATGGAAAAAACAAAAGAATGCGCACAGATGCACATGCAATTTATAGATGTAAAACATGAGCAGAGTATGCACACTCAACACACGATAATCACAGAATACAAACGAATAGTTAAACGCTCACTAAACGTTTGCATTTACCAACCCATTACATTTCGTATTTGATGCGCAGCAGTAGTTATTTGATTGAAATGCTCTTTTACTATCTCGCTGTTTGAATTTAGATCAGGGTGATAAAGCATCACTTTTTTTCTATATTCATTGATACCGACTTTTGCTGCCCAGTTAAAAAGTTTT
>CAZHIX010000004.1:0-21076 GCA_964532715.1 Microcaldota archaeon
ATGCAAAAGTAATACTCTCAGGTCTTGCATCCGCTCCGGGAATTGCAAAAGGAAAAGTGAGATTATTGAAGTCTGCAAAAGAAATGAACTTGATGCAAAAAGGAGAAGTTCTTGTCACTGAGATGACAACTCCCGATTTTGTTCCAGCTATGAAAAAATCAGTTGCAATTCTAACAAACACTGGGGGCATGACATGTCATGCCGCAATAGTGTCTCGTGAGCTTGGTGTTCCCTGTATAGTCGGGACAAAAAATGCAACTGAAGTTCTAAAAGACGGTCAATTTATCACTGTCGATGCAACTCGCGGAAAAGTGTATGATGGAGATGTTGATCTTGGAGAAAAATCAGTTGATGATTCTCAACCTCAAAATCAAAGTGGGCATCTAGCGTTTGCAGGTTCAGCATATGTTCCAACCGGAACAAAAATATATGTGAATCTTGCAGAAGTAGATTTGGCTCAGAAGGTCTCAAAACTTCCATGTGATGGTATAGGGCTTCTGAGGGCAGAATTTATGATTGCAGATATCGGAAAACATCCAAAAAAAATAATTGAAGAAAATAAACAATCTGAATTTATAGATGCATTGGCTGATAAATTACGTGTGTTTGCAAGTTCGTTTTATCCTCGTCCAGTAGTGTATAGGGCAACGGATTTCAAGACAAATGAATACAAAAATCTTGAAGGTGGAGATAAGTACGAGCCACAAGAAGCAAATCCTATGATGGGTTATCGTGGCTGTGCAAGATATATTGCAGAACCAGAAATTTTTTCAATGGAGTTGCAGGCAATCAAAAAGGTGCGTGAAGAATTTGGTATGAAAAATCTGTGGCTCATGATTCCATTTGTAAGACGAATTGGAGAAATTCGTGCAATAAAAGATTTATTGCGTGAAAATGGAATACATCGCACACGAGACTTCAAGTTATGGATGATGGTTGAAGTACCATCTACAGTTATTCTGATTGAAGATTTCTGCAAGGAAGGAATAGATGGAGTATCTATCGGTTCAAACGATTTAACTCAACTTACTTTGGGAATAGATAGAGACAATTCAACATTAGCTGATGGTTTTGATGAGCGCAACGCTGCAGTTTTGAAATCAATAGAAACCGTTGCAAAAGCTTGCAACAAATACGGAGTAACTTGCTCACTTTGTGGTCAAGCTCCTTCAGTCTATCCAGATTTTGCAGAAAAACTTGTGGAGTTTGGAATGACTTCAATGTCTGTTAATCCAGATGCAGTTGAGCGCACAAGAAGAATTGTGGCAAGTGCAGAAATGAAAGTGCTTCTAAAGCGTTTATCAAAGATTGAAAAATCTGCAAAGCCTGAACAAAAATCATATGTTCACCACATGGCTTCTTTAGAAGAAGACGATTAACTTTATTCTTTTATTTTATTTTATTTTATTTTTTATACATTTTTTGACCACATAGATATGTCTAATTCACCAAAACACGTACGCATCGTTTTTTTAATGTTTTTTTGTTGATTTACTCGTGGAAACGTTCATATATCAGTTTTTCCTCTCGCTTGGATTATTATCCTTAATATCTTTGATCGGAGGGGCATTATCAGCAAAATTTCGTCAGCCAGCTGTAACGGGATTTATACTAATGGGTGTTATTGTAGGTCCAAATGTTCTTGGAATAGTATCTGACAATCAAATAATTGAACTTCTTGCTGAATTAGGTGCAACTCTTTTGTTGTTTTCAATAGGAGTTCAATTTTCATTATCTGAATTGATGGGTCAAGGTCTCAAAGCTTTGTTCGGTGCAACAATCATAATGGGCTCTCTTTTTGTGGTTGGGTACGAAGCGTCTATACTTATGGGTCTTGATTTTTTTGCAAGTCTTGCAATAGGCGCAAGTTTTGCTTTCTCATCAACTGCCATATTTATCCGTCTGATGTAATCTTATGGTCTATTGCACAGTCCACAGATACCGTTTCTTGTATCTGTTTTGGTAATTGAAGATTTAGTTGCAGTATTTGCGATTGCTTTCTTCTCATCTTTGGCTCGCCAAACTACTGTTGTAAATTTAGATCTAATGTTGATGTCTCTTCTTTTATCACTTGCGATAATGGGGTTTGCATATTTAATCCTAAATAGATTAACTCTTCGTGTTTTCAAATTTTTTATAAAAGATAAGATTTCAAGTGAGTATATAGTTTTGTTATCTCTTACTTTTGCACTTATTCTTGCATTTTTCTCAACAGCTCTTGGTCTATCTGCATCTGTTGGTGCATTCATAGCTGGAAGCATTTTATCAAATTCACCACTTAAACAAAAAGTACATAATGTAATATCACCTCTAACTCTTGCATTTTCCTCATATTTTTTTATCTCAATTGGTTTGCTTGTTTCTCCAAGTGCACTATTCTCGTCATTACCCATACTCTTTTTACTCACTGTCGCATTTATTATAGTTTCATTTCTTTCAACTGGGGTATCTACATATATAATGGGTTTCAAATCTTATGATGCAATAACTGCTGGTTTTTCTATGGTCGTTATGGGTGAATTTTCACTCTTAGTTGCAAAAGAAGTCGGTTCATCTATAAGTAATTTTGATGTAGTGTCTATGTTTTCTGCTATTGTATTTTTAACAACACTATTTTCCTCGATCTTATTATCACAAAAAACATTTCTTCAATCTGCACTTCTAAAATTAATTCCATCTCAACTTTCATACTCTGCTGGATTACTTCAAAAATATATACTAGGTGTATTTTCAAGATTTAATTCAAGCGCATCTTGTGTTTCAAAAGCGCGTTCAAGTTTTTTTATAATCACGCGAAACGCAACTATCTTTACTGTAGTTACAGTTTGTGCTTTTTTTGTTCGTGCGTATATCCACAAATATTATTTTCACTATGGTATTTTTGAACAGATAATTGGCATATTTCCATTTCTCTCACTCTTACTACTCACTCCCCTACTGATTTCCATAATATTTGAATTAACAAAACTTGCAAATTCAATAACTGATATCTTTATTCCTGATGGAATACGCAAAGCAAATGATATTTTGACAAAATTGTTTTTGTCTTTGGCGTTGTTTATTTTGTTATTTGTATCTTTTATACTAATTCCTATGGCCGTTGAATCGCTTCAGCTTCCTCAGTTCATAAATTATATCACGATATTTCCTTTGTTGGGCATGTTCTTAATTCTGTGGAATGGTTTTTTGGCCATTGCCTCTTTTCTTCCTTCCAGAATACTTAAAAATACGAAATAACTTATATTATAACATAAAAAAATCATTATTCTAAACGGTTTTTCAAATGAAAATTTTATTACAATTTCCGCAAGGGCTAAAGCAGTTTGCGCTCAAAGAAGCAAAGCAATACGAGTCGCAGGGACACACAGTTTTTCTATCTGCATCTTCATGTTGGGGTGCATGTGATTTAGCAACAGATGAGGCAAAAAAAATCGGTGCAAACAAACTAATTCACTATGGGCATTGTAAATATCATGATACAAAAGAAATTGAAGTGGAATATAAATTGTTTCCAATAGATATTGATTTAGAAGTGTTAAAATCCTCTTTGCAAAAAATAAAAGATTTCAAAACAGTTGCAATTGCCACAACTGTTTCGCACATTCATCAAATTGAACAAATGAAAAAAATACTCTCTGACGCTGGACACACAGTTCTTACTTCTAGCGGGAATATTGCAATAATGGAGGCTCAAGTTCTTGGTTGCGATTCTAGTGCTCTAACAAAATTAACACAAACTGCAGATTTGCTTATTTATATTGGAGGTGGAGAATTTCATCCACTAGGGGTAAGTCTAAATGACAAGCCAGTTTTAGCAATAAATCCCTATGCAAATCAAAGTTATTTTATAAATGAGAAAATAGCTCAAAAAGAAAAGAGATTGCGGGGTGCATTAATCGCATGTTCAAGTGCAAAATCATTTGGTATTTTAGTATCTACAAAATCTGGTCAGTTTAGATTAAATTTAGCCGAAACTGCAAAAGAAAAATTGCGCGCATTAAATCGCCAAGCTTACATTTTAGTTGGCTCAGAGTTTGATTTTGAGTCAATAAAAGATTTCAACTCATTTGATGCATATATCACTACTGCATGCCCTCGTCTTGAGGACGATAGCGAGCGTTTATCAAAACCAATTATTAATATATCAAGATTACCTCAACTAATAGAACTAATAAAAGAAATTGAGAGCAAGTAAAACAATCTTCACATCATTTTCAGATTTTAATAATTGTCAACATATCATTTTCTTTTTCGCAAACTTCGTGAATAACCTATTGCAAATCTAT
This sequence comes from Microcaldota archaeon, assembly GCA_964532715.1. Classification (GTDB taxonomy): domain Archaea; phylum Micrarchaeota; class Micrarchaeia; order Anstonellales; family Anstonellaceae; genus 1-14-0-10-45-29. Next base: position 4,287 of record CAZHIX010000004.1, read on the forward strand.
GTGCTTCATCTCGTGCTCTTTGCAAAACGTGCAATGCTTCATTATTTTTTGACAATTTAATTGGAATAACTAAATCCACCCCGTAAATTAATTCTTCTTTTTTTGCAAGTGAAAATAGCGGTATTTGCAAATCAAGCTGTTCAAGTGCATTTTTTGCACTATGCAACTGTCCAATTCCACCATCAATCAGAATCATATCTGGCATCGTATCTCCTTCATCTAAAAGTCTTCTATATCTTCTAAATACTGCTTCTTTAATTGAAGCAAAATCATCCTGTCCTTTCACAGTTCGCATCTTGAACTTGCGATAATCTGATTTTTTTGGCTGTCCATTCACAAATCTTACCATTGACGCTACAACATCTTTATCTGCAAGATTTGAAACGTCAAAGCATTCAATTATGTAGGGTAATTTTTCAAGTTTTAATTCTCTTTGCAATCTAACAATTGACAAATCTGCACCGCCTGATTTCTCAAGAAGAATATTTTTCTCAATCAGTTTCATCAATTCAGCACGATTTCCACGAGTAGGTGCTTTATTTATTTGAACAATAGCACCTCTAACATTTGTCAAGTGTAATTCAAGTGCTTCTTTTCCCTCTGGAATTTTATTTACATAAATATTTCTTGGAATTTTATTTTTTTCATAATATCTTCGTATAAATGTATCGCATGGGTCTTCAATTGCATATTCAAAATCATATTTTTGTCTATCTCTAATTACTCCATGAATCATTTTCCACACTTGTACTTGTGCTTTTCCATCGTTTTCACAAATCACAATATAGTCTTCATCTCTATCTATTGTTTCATCCATTTTTGTTTTGTTTATTAATGTGCAAAGCGCTCTATATGCATTTCTAATCTGCATCGCTTTTTCAAAGTTCATATTCTGAGATTCAATTTTCATTTGCTCTTGCATTTGTTGCGCATATTTTTCTATGTTTTTTTGATTTGATAAAATCTGAGTTATGCTCTCTATCTGTTGCATGTATTGTTCTTGTGAAATTTTATTTTCGCAAGGTCCGTGGCAATTTCCAATATGATATTGCAAACAAACTTTTTTTGGCATTGGATTTTGACAAGTTCTTATTCTAAATGCTTTTCTTAGCACTCCTAAAATAAGCCCTCTTCCTGAGCCAGATATAAATGGACCAAATGCCTTTCCTTTAGGTGCTCGCAATTTTCCACTTCTATCTTTTCTTGCAATCAACAGTCTTGGAAACTTTTCATCACTAATAACTGCATAAGTCATGGGAGAATTATCTTTTAGAGCAACATTGTATTTTGGGTAGTGCTCTTTAATCATGTTTGATTCTAAAGTTATTGCGTCTTGTTCATTGTCTGTTACTACAAAATCAATATTTGCAATTTTTTTTACAAGTGCGCTTACTTTATCCCATTTTTTCTTTTTTGAGAAGTAGCTATGTACTCTTTTTTTCAAATCTTTTGCTTTGCCTATATAGATTATTTGCGCATCACTATTTTTGTATATATAAACTCCGGGCGTATGCGGTATATCGCGCGAACATGGTATTTGCATGTATTTTTGAGTGCGAGTTTGTTTTTATTGTAATCCCTCAATCAAATGCATACTGTTAATATTGTTTTGGGTATTTCAGTTACTTACTTTTTCAAATACCTCTTCAAATACTGTCCTGTATAGCTCTGTTTATCGTTTGCAATCTGTTCAGGAATTCCACTTGCGACTATCTCTCCGCCGTTATCTCCGCCATCAGGTCCCAAATCAATTATGTAATCTGCGCGCTTTATCACATCTAAGTTGTGCTCAATTACAAGAACAGTGTTTCCCTTCTCAACCAAGCGATTTAGAACATCTAATAATTTTGCAACATCTGCAAAGTGCAATCCAGTAGTTGGCTCATCAAGAATATACATCGTTTTTCCCTCACCTCTTCTTGAGAGCTCACATGCAAGTTTTACTCTTTGAGCTTCTCCACCTGACAGCGTAGTTGCACTCTGTCCAAGTTGTATGTAATCAAGCCCAACATCTGACAATACTTGCAGTTTGTTAAGTATTGATGGATGATTTGCAAAAAACTTAATTCCTTCCTCAACTGTCATCTCCAATATATCTGCAATATTTTTTCCTCTATATCTGACTTCAAGTGTATCTTTACCATATCGTTTTCCTCTGCATTCTTCACATTGAACATATACATCTGGCAAGAAGTTCATTTCAATTTTTTTAACTCCATCTCCCTCACACGCCATGCATCTTCCACCTGCAACATTAAATGAGAATCTTCCTGCTTGCCATCCTCTTGCCCGTGATTGAGGTAAATGTGCAAATAATTCACGAATCTGTGTAAATGCGCCTATATATGTAATGGGATTTGAACGTGGAGTTCTTCCAATCGGAGACTGGTCTATACTTATTACTGAATTAAGATTTTCAAGACCATTAATATCTGTGTGTGAACCAATCTTTACTCTTTTTGTTCTACCATAAGCAAGTTGTAGTGCTGGATACAATGTTTCTGAAATCAATGAAGATTTACCCGAGCCAGAAACTCCAGTTATTGCACAAAAAACAGAAGTTGGAAATTTTACTTTAATATTTTTCAAATTATTATGTGTACAACCTGAAATTGTAATCCAACTTTTTGGTGTTCTTCTCTTTTTTGGTACAACAATCTTCTCACTACCTCTCAAATACGCTCCAGTTATTGAACGTTTAGAATTCATTATATCTTCAATTGAGCCTGCGCAAATTATCTCTCCACCATGACGACCTGCTCCCGGTCCAATATCTACAATATAATCTGCGCATCTCATAGTGTCCTCATCATGCTCAACAACTACTAATGTATTTCCCAAGTCTCGCAAATTTTTCAAACTACACAAAAGTTTATCGTTGTCTCTTTGATGCAAACCAATAGAAGGTTCATCTAATACGTACAAAACTCCTGTCAAATTTGCTCCAATTTGTGTTGCAAGTCTAATCCTTTGAGCTTCACCGCCTGAAAGCGTGCGAGTTGAACGGCTAAGAGTCAAATACTCAAGTCCAACATTAATCAAAAATTCAAGTCTGGATTTAATCTCTTTTAAAATCGGGCGAGTTATCTTCTCATATCTTTTATCAAGCTTCAAATTCACAAAAAATCCATAAAGTGCGCGTATATTCAAATCTGTGAGTTCAATTATATCTTTTGAATCTATTTTAACTGAAAGTGCTTCAGGTTTGAGTCTTCTACCCATACAGGTTTGACATTCATTTTCTTGCATATATCTTGCTATCTCATCTCTTCTTGCAGGCGAGTCTGTTTCCATAAACAATCTTTGAATAATTGGAACTACTCCTTCCCATTTACGCATCCCGCTCCACTGCGAATCTCCACTTTTTGAAGTATATTTAAAGTCAATCTCGTCTTCACTTCCATACATTATTGCGCGTAAATGTTCTTTTTTCAAATCTTTTATTGGCACACTCATTGAAAATCCATAATGGGTAGCAACTGCGCCAAGCATTTGCATTCTATAATTTTGAAATTTACTGTTCCATGGCGCAATAGCTCCCTCAATCAAACTTTTCTTATCATCTGGTATTACAAGCTTTGGGTCAATCTCCATCTTTATTCCAAGTCCATGACATTGCTCACATGCACCATGTGGGGAATTAAATGAGAAAAGTCTTGGTTCAATCTCTTTATAGCTAAATCCACACTGGGGGCACGAATTCTTAGTTGAGTAAATAATATCTTGCTCATCAATTACAATTCTTACAAGGCCTTCTGCTCTATCACATGCACTCTGTACGGCTTCAGAAATTCTATCTCTTTCGCTCGAGCCTATCTTAATTCTGTCAATGAACAAATCTACATCGTGTTGTTTATTTTTATCTATTGTACTTGCATTATATCTATCAATAATTTCTGATTTACCATCAATTCTAATTCTTGTGAATCCTGCGCGACCAAGGTCTTCAATCATTTTCTCAAAAGCTCCTTTTTGTCCTCTAACAACTGGAGCATATACTGAGACCTGTCCTTCTTTTTGAATAATCTGTTCAATTATAAAATCAATACTTTGAGAACTAATTGCAATGTCGCACTTTGGGCAATATGCATTTCCAACTCTTGCATATAAAAGTCTCAAATAATCATAAATCTCTGTAGTGGTCCCAACCGTTGAGCGAGGATTGTGCGATGCACTTTTCTGATCAATTGATATTGCTGGCGATAACCCCTCAATCAAATCCACATCTGGTTTTGACATGAGTCCAAGAAATTGTCGTGCATAAGTTGATAGCGATTCCACATATCTTCTTTGTCCTTCAGCATAAATCGTGTCAAACGCTAAAGTTGATTTTCCACTTCCAGACAATCCACTAAAAACTACTAACTTGTCTCTTGGAATTTGCAAATCCACGTTTTTTAGATTGTGTTCTCTTGCACCTTTTATTGTTATAAATTTCTCAGGCATTTTTACAACTCTTTTCTAAATTGATTTTAATTTATGTTCTAACTAAACACACATTTGTTTGATTTTATTATTACTTTAACTGGTACATCATTCTATTTTCTGTACCCTCTATTTTTCTGCGTGCTTTTTGCACTAATCTAATCATTTACTTTTATTTTTCTTTGATTTTTCAACACTCTTTTCATTAGATTCATCTTTTGAGTCTTGCCAATCTTTTTTCTTCTGTTTCTTATCTATTTTATCTTTTATCTCTTTTATTTGCTCACGTATTGCAATCGCTTGTTCAAAATCAAGATTTTCTGCAGCAAGCATCATTTGCTCTTGCAACAAAACAATTTGTTTTGAAAAGTCTGATGTGGTCAAATGCGAAGTTGGCATTTGCATATCATCTGGACCAAGTCTTTGAGCAACTTTTTTCTCAATAGTTTTGGCAACAATTCCATGTTCTTTATTAAATTCAATTTGAACATTTCTTCTTCTATCAGTCTCATCAATTGCCTCTTGCATTGCAGATGAAATTTTATCTGCATACATCACAACTTGTGAATCTGCATTTCTTGCAGCCCTTCCAATAGTCTGAATTAAGGAAGTGCAATTTCTCAAAAATCCTTGTTTATCTGCATCTAAAATTGCAACTAAACCAACTTCTGGAATATCTAAACCTTCACGCAATAAGTTTATTCCAACTAATACGTCAAATTCACCAAGCCTTAATTGGCGTATAATTTCACTTCTTGTAATTGTATCAATTTCAGAGTGCATATACCTGACTCTTACTTGCTTTTGAGACATATATTCTGCCAAATCCTCAGCCATTCTCTTTGTAAGTGTAGTAACCAAAGTCCTATATCCTTTTGATGCGCGCTCTTTTACCCTTAATATTAAATCATCCATCTGTCCTTGAGTTTTGCAAACGCTAATTTGAGGGTCAACAATTCCTGTTGGGCGAACTAACTGTTCAACTATTTGACCACTTGTTTGTTTCTCATATTCTGATGGTGTTGCAGATACAAACACGACTCTATCATCCATTTTTTTCTCAAATTCTTCCCATTTTAGCGGACGATTATCATATGCGCTTTTGAGTCTAAATCCATAATCAATTAAATTCTTTTTTCTACTCTTATCTCCATAATACATGCCATGTAATTGAGGTATGGTTACATGTGATTCATCAATAATTATCAGTGCATCATCAGGCAAAAAATCTATTAAACAAAATGGCGGATCCCCCTCTTTTCTTCCATCAAAATGGCGTGAATAATTCTCAATTCCATTACAATATCCGACTTCTTCTATTAGTTCCAAATCGTAATTCGTTCTTTGTTTTAATCTGTGTGCTTCAATTGGTCCAAGTTTTGGTAATAGTTGATTTAATTCATCTCGTATTTGTTTTATCGCGTTCTTCTTTATTTTTTCATCTATAAGATAATGTTTTGCTGGAAATAGTCTGTAATACTTTATTTGATTTGTAGGTTTTCTATTTATTGGGTCAAGTATTTGTATATTAGATACTTTATCATCTTCAAGCGTCACTCTCAAAAGGCTATCATCGTATGCGGGTGCAATTGTAAAAATAGTTCCTTTAATAGAGAATTTAGATGGTTCAACAACTTGTTCATTTCTCTCATATTGCATATCTAATAATCTATTTACAAATTCTTTTCTTGTAAGTTGCATTCCAATATTTAATTCAATTGAAAATTTTCTGTACTCGTCTGGGTTTCCAATTCCATATATGCACGAAACAGTTGCAACAATTACTGTTGGACCACTTGTCATGAGATTTGCAGTTGCCCCAAGTCTCATACGTTCTATTTTCGCATTCACACTTGAATCTTTTTCTATATATGTATCTGATGCAGGCATATAACTTTCTGGCTGGTAATAATCAAAGTATGAAACAAAATATCCTATCTTGTTTTTTGGAAAAAATTCTCTGAACTCAGAATATAATTGCGCGGCTAATGTTTTATTGTGCGATATTACAAGCGCGCTTCTGTTTGTTTTTGCAAGCATGTTTGCTATCGTGAAAGTTTTTCCAGAACCTGTAACTCCTAAAAGAGTTTGGCGCGTTTTTTTGTGCACTCCCTCAACCAATTTTTCAATTGCTTGTGGCTGATCTCCTGCCGGAGTCATGGCTGATTCTAATTTATATTCTTCAAGCATTTATCAAAACCTCAAAAACATCGCAAAACTTCACAAAACGAGTGCGAAGCTAACTATATGCAACGCTAAATCTAATTAAGTTATGTGTGATTTTGGTTTCGGAGTCAGATTTGCACATATCAATTGCTCAAGTTGCGCAAATATATGGGTGCATCACATCTATTGCATTTTTCTCATGAAATCAAGACTTGTCTGCGGATTCATCAGAAATTATACCTTTATTGAAAATGTATTTTCATTAAATTTGAAATAGTGAAAATCTGTTTTCACTAATCATTGAAATGACAAGCTAAACACACGACTGCGTATCAGTGCCGACTATGTTTTGTTCCAAAACAAATCGCGTACCAGTCATTTAAGTTTGAGCACTCTTTTAGCAAATCTGATTGACAAACTGTGTACTAACACCCTTCATGCTTTTAGTGCTTTTTTTAACAAATCTTCATAATAAAGATGTGCGAGTTTTGGATGGACTTGACACCTCATCAAACAGGGTTCCTCTGTTGCTATTGGGATGCTTTATTGACAAACATTAAGCGTGTAAATCTCAAATCAAAGCAGGTTCAGATCAGGCATCTGTATAAATTAGGTAAGAAGAAAAATATTGAGAGCGAAGAATTAATCTAAAACCGCTATAAATCATATCACTTGATTTCTAATCAAAACCCCAAACTCAAGCATTCATCTACAACTGTGGCTCACCTGCGCGATCTTCTTCCCACATACGATGTATAAGCCATCTGAGTTCTTCGCGCTTTTTCTCAAAGTCGCGCTCTTCCTGTTCTGTCAATGTTATTTTATCTGATATCTGTTTGTACTGTTCTTGAGTATGAATATCATCATCAATAACTGAGTCATTTTCAAGTTTATTTCTTACTTGTGCAACTGGCATATGAACTGGGGATTTTTGAGTTTTAAGCATTTGCCTTGCATCTGTGGGTGCTGCCATATCTACGATCTGAGCTTCTCTTATAAGTCCTTTTAGGTGGGTAGCTAATTTTTCTCCTTCTACTTTCAAATCATTGACGTTTGAGAGCATCAAATCAATTTGTTTTGCTTTATTTAACAGTGTTTCAAACTGTTCTTTATTACTTCCAAGCATTTTTTTTGCATCTTCCAAATCATTTGCATATTTAGTTTGTGCTTGTTCAAGATTTGTTAAGAGTGCTGAAAGCTGTGAACTTTCTACGTTGTATCTATTCTGTATATTTTGTACTCTTGAACTAATTGTTTGATATTTGTAAGTGGCTTGTGAGTAATCTTGTATTTGTTTTCTAACAACTAATAAATCGTTTTGCATTTGATCCATTATCTCTTTTGAGGATTTTACTGCTTGCTCATAAATTCCCTCAATTTCCACCTTTAATTTCTTTGGATCAAATTTCTGTCCTCTAACCTTTTCAATCGCCAATACTCGTTGTGATAAAATGCTTTGTCTTTCACCCATATCTTTTGCTTCTTCTAAAAGCGCTTTTGCAGATTTTACTAATTCATTTCTTGCAAATTTAACTTCATCAAGTTCGCTTTTTATCTGCTCAAGCATTTTTGATGAATCATCACCATCTAAATCTCTTGCAATTGTATTTAGTCTATCTACTATCTGTTCAAATTCTTGTGATGTATTAGCAATTTTTTGTTCAATTGAACTGCAAGCTCCATCAAGTTTTTGCATCAATTCTTCCGAGCCTTCTTTTTTTTGATTTTCTGTAACTGGGCTATTCTTTATTTCTTCTTCAAACTGCGAAAGTTCTTTGCGAGCATCTATCAACTCTTTTTCAAGCTGTTTAAGATTGTTTTTTTTGGTTTCAATTTGCTGTGTTGCTTGTGTTGCAAGTAATGTTGCATCCCTCACATCTTGAGATAATATCCCTAGTTTTTGTTCAACGTCTTCACGTTTTCCTTCAAACTGCAACTTAACATCTTCAAGTTCAACTAAATTTTGACTAACTGTTTTTTCAAGTTTTTCAAGCTTTTTTGACACTTGTGCTCTATCAATTGCATTCTGTTCTTTTTTCTGTGCATACTCTTGCGAATCCAGCGAAGCCCAAATCAAAAATTGTTTTGTTAAATTATAATCTATTTTTATAAGGCCTTCTTTTTCTAAAGTTTTTGCCCAATTCTCTATAGTAGTTGTCGGTATTCCCAACTGTCTTGACGCATCTGAAATTTCAACCTTCTTGCGTTCATGAATAAGATTTATCAGTCCATCTACTCCGGTACTAATCAAAAAATCTTCAAATCCCATATACACAATCGCACAATTCTAAGCCTTTTAAAGGTTGCTGTATAGGACTAATTAGGGTTAACGCTTATGGGGTTTGAAGGTTGGGACTTAGTTTATGTGCGATACGAGCCAAAGGCAATTGATCGCTTCAAAAACAAGAGTAAAATCCTCTCTGATTTTGGAGCAAGTGGTCTGAGAGTCTATAATGCATTAGATGGGGTAAGAAAATCCTCAGATATTCGTGCATCACTAAATATTGATTCGGTGCAGTTTTCAAAGATAATGGATTTTATGATTACAAATCAATTTATATTCGAAAAACAATCTTCAAAAAATATTGATTTTTCAAATTCTTCTCAAGGCAATACTCTAAATTCTTCAAGTAATATTCAATCTTATCAATCATCCACATCTTCTCCTCTCACTAATTCTGTTGATGATTCATTTGAGTCATCTAATCCTCCAACGCTTTCTCCAAGTGAGCAGAAGATATTTAATGCATATGGTGACATGGGTCTTAAAGTTTTTTCACTAATTGATGGGCAAAAAAGTGCTAGGCAGATTCTTGAACAAACTGGGGTTTCACAAAATCAACTTATACAAATGCTTGAGTTTATGAATAAAAACGGTATCATAAAACTTGATACACCCACTCAGAATCAACAACCGCAAACTACTCCAAATCAAAATAATAGAAATTTTATCAACCCCAACATGACAAATCAACAAGGTGCGCGTGCATATCCCCATCCTTATTCAAATGCCAATACGCGTCAATCTTCCAATTCAGCATCTTCAGAAGCTGGATTTTCTCCAATGGTTGAACATGCCCCCTCTCCGCCTAATCCAGTTTTAAATCACGAAAATGATAGCAAAGAAATGTTTTTATCAATTCCGTCTCTTGGGGCAAAACCCTCCATTTTTTCAAAGATTATGGCAATTGCAATCCTTGCACTCAAATTTGGTAAAATAGGAACATCATTACTCCCGCGTATTGATGGCACAAAAGATATAATTCAAATCTCAATTGAAAGCGAACTTTCTTTTCACGATTTAGATATAATATTTCATGAACTTGCCAATAATAAACTTCTAACATTCAAACCCCTTGAACGCAACCAAATACAAACTCGTTATGGTGACGATGGTCTTGCAGTTTTCAAAAAATTTGGGCGCGATGGGGTTTTAGTTTATCAGCTTATTGGAAAATCAAATACGTTAAAAGACATAGTTCTAAAAAGCAAATTACCAAAGGAGCGTGCAGTAGATATAATCTTATTTGTTCACTCAATGCTTGGGCTTGATGTGGCGCTTGATAGAGATATGATATATCGTTATATCTCAAAAAAAGACTAAATGTGCATGCAAAATAAATTAACAAATTGATTGATGATTTAGCTCTCAAATCAATATTAAATTTTAAGTTCATCAATTATTCCAATAAGCTCACAGTATCAACTTTAAATTCATCAACTATTCTACCAAGCTCAATTACGTCTATCTATTCTCAAATTCTTGATATCGCCATTTTTTCAATCGTTTGCATGATAGTTTGTTCATCATAGTCGTTAGTGTCAAATTCACGTTCTATCTGTTCAAAACCAATATAATCAAAATCATTTTTTTTCAATTTCATACTATCATAAACAACCAGTATTGCAGGTTTCAAATCTTTTGCACCACATTTTGAAATAGCATTTTTAACATGAATCTCACACGCTAAAAAAAGCAATATCTCAGTATTTAGATTTTGAGATATATTTGTGCCTTGTCCAAATGCCATTTTTGCAAGCTCGTGTGCAACCTCAAACTGTTTTTTGCATAAAAATGCTTTTGAATCAAGCAAAACCGCATTAATTTTCTTTGATTCTAACTGTGCAATGCATTCTTGCACATTTACGCATTTACCAAAATAAAATTGAATCATACAAAAGAAGTTAAACTTAAAAAATTAAAAATAGATGTAAAAAAATTTAGAGGAGTTTTGCGTTAACTACTCCATCTTGTCCCACGCGATTCGTTATCTTCGCGCTACCAATCTCAGTATCAATTATTCCGCCTTTTGTAAGAATATTTTGTCTTGTGTTATGTGGGTTATCTGGTGTTTCTGTAACTTTTTTTATTTTGACTTTTTTTATCTTTCCATCTTTTGCTACTACGTTTGCATATAATGCAGATTTGAGCTTAACTTTTTTTGAATTTCCACGAACGTTTTTTAGTACTCTCACTTCTTTTTCTGAAACCTTTGCATTGGTTGGTTCGTTACCCCAATATCTCAATTTCTTTTTTTTGGAAGCGACTTTTTTTCCGCCAGTTCCGGATGTTTTTGTCTTTGCTGGTTTGTGATAATTACTCATAAATATTTCACCTATTTATTTAACCCATTTTGCCATATACTTGCTTTACCTAAATGGCATTAACGTATTAGTGCTATGATATTGAAATCTCTCTTTTTTAATCCTTTGCAATTAATTTAGAGCGTAAATTATACTTGCAACGATTATACTCCCCATAACATGTGTTCGTGAAACGTTTAGCTTAAGTGGCAAAAATCCTATGAGGGTTGCAACGCTCATAACCACAACTCCATAAGCCCCATTTAATAAAAAGCACAATGCAAGAAGATAAATACAGAGAATTTTTGCAATTTTTTCAAATTTAATATTGCTTATCGTATGTTCTATTTTTTTGCCCATGTGCAATATAAACAATGCACCAATCCCAAGACTCAATGCAAAGATAGCCAAAAACAATCCCATATTTTGTTCACTAAACTTATATGCCTCGTTTGCAATTGCGACTGCGCCTACTCTTGCAATATTTACTTTAGATGCCGAAGCTATTGAAAAAACGCAATGACTTGCTTCAATTGATGCTATCTGCGATATGAATTTTTGTGCATCCATTTTTTTACTCACAATAGATGAAAAAACTGCAAGTTGTGATGGTGTAGAAACACCTGGCAAATAATCTGCTATCGCTCCAAGTATAACTCCTAAAATGATATATGGCAAAAATAAACTGACATTTCGTTCATTTTTGTTGGGATGGTTTAGTGGTTTTAGTGTTTCAATATTTTTTATATATTTTATATCGCTTTGAGTCTCGTCTTTTATTTTAATCTGATTATCTTTATGTGTCATTAATGCAGGTATTGCAAAAAATCCTACAAATAGTGCAAATAATGGATCAGGAATATGAGAATTTAAACTGACAAATCCTAGTATTGCAGATAAACCAAAAACAAGTATTGCAAAAATTATTTTTCTAATTTTTTTCTCGCGTGAAATTAACATCAAGCTTATTATTATCAATATAATCGCTGTATATGGTTTTACGATTGAAAACCCACTTGCTACAATATCCGAAAATAAAAACACAATTATCAATGCAACAATCGCACTAATGCATAATGAAAAAGAAAACACAATTAATCCTTCTTGGGCTTTTCCCATTTTGTACATTCTTTGAGCTGGCAATAATGATATCTGTGTATTTCCTTCTGGTATCGCCAAAAACATAGCCGGAAGAAACGACACTGCACTGTACGTTCCTAAAACTGCTATAAGTATAATCGCAGTTGATTGTTCTTGTCCAAGTGTTTGTGCAACTATCGCTCCAATTGTGTTTGGATGAATTCCAGGAATAAGACCACAAAAGAATCCAAGCATAATTCCAATTAAACTAAAAAGAATAGTGTCAAACGCGTAATTCATCTAATCACTTCAAATTCGTGTTTGGGTTCAATTGCATTTTCAATCAAAACAAGACACATCGTGCGAAACAAAACATTCATCTAATCACTTCAAATTCGTGTTTGGGTTCAATTGCATTTTCAATCAAAACAAGACACATCGTGCGAAACAAAACATTCATCTAATCACTTCAAATTCGTGTCCACTCAAAAATCTATTTGTGCCAATCTGTGATATCTCACCTCTAATTCGCAATTGCGATCCCTTTAGATATGTAAGTTCTTTATGTCCACTAAAATATGTGGTGATGCATTTTTCTTGTGTTGAACATAAGCTAATGCTGGTCCCAGATGTTTTAGGTGTTATTGATAAAACCTCTCCTTCAAGTTCAATCCATCTTCCTTGTGAATTTATTTTTGCAAGTTCTATACTCATTTTTTCATATTTCAATAAAGGTGGCCAACAAATAAGTAAAACTAATCCAAAAAAAATAAGAATAAAGGTAGCTACCAATGCAACTTTCTTATTTGAAAAAAAGATTTCAATCTTCATGCATAGTTATGTGTGATACAAATTTAATACTACTGTGTAAAAAAAGACACTGATACTTCGCATACTATTTTCTTTTTTGTCCATCTGCATAAAAACTTTTACTCATAGTTTGTAATGTGCAATGCATGTCTTTTTCAATATCGTCAAGTGTTTCAAATGCAGTTTGGCGCACTTGTCTATTATTTATATTTCTTGCTTTCATTCTCGCAACTAAAATTGTAGCGCTCGCAGTGCAAAATCTTCCTTCTGTGAATTCATAATCTGCAAGTTCACTAAGAAGAGGGCACAATATGGCTTCATCTGTTATCATCTTTGCAAGTTTTTTTGCTTGTTTTCTCTGTCCGTGTTTTATGTGTTCAAATGCAAGTCTTGATACTGCCCAATTTTTATTTTCAGAATATTCCATCTCATATATAGTTTTTAGAGAATCATCAAAAAAACCGCATTCTGCCTGTCTATATGCAATTTCACGCAAAACAAGATCCTTACTTAATGCATCCTTTTGTCCATACGCTACACTTTTTGCCTTTGTAAAAGTTTCATTTGCAATTTCTGTTTTTCCTTTTCTTGCCTGACCGTATGCAATGTGTGCAAACGCCTGTCCCATCGCCTTTGAAACGACGATACCCATCTCTTTCTGACTACTTGGATCACTCATTTCTTGTCGCCTTATAATATGCTTCAAACTGGATATTAATAAAGGCAACGATTGATGCAAATGCGCATATCCAAATCCAATATATCAGGTACTCACTTTGTTGTAAATACAGTATAAGCGCGATGAAAATCGAAATAACCCTCTCTGTTCTTGGAAATAGTGTTTTTAGACAAGATGCTATTTTAGCATCACATACTCCTCTATGATCTGCATATGCTTTGGAAAAAGATGTCATACATGTTCCAAAAAACAAAACCAATAATGCGGGTAACAAATATTGTGCATTCAAAATTAATGGTAAAAGTGCAAAGAATTCTGACAATCTATCGCAAATTCCATCCATATATGCTCCAAACTTACTCGTAATATTTTTTGAGCGAGCAATTGCTCCATCTAAACCATCAAATAAAAATGAAAATAAAAAAAATAAGAGCCCAATCCATTCTTGCAAAAATAAAAAATATGCTCCAAAAACCGCAAAAACTACTGACAATATTGTTATGTGATTCGGGTGAATTGGCAACCACTTAAAAAATTCTCCAACGTTTTTCTGAAACTCTTCAAGCGATTGTTTAATCATTTTTACACCCGACTCATTTGTTTAAAATCAAATTTTACATCTTTTCTTTGCCTGCATATACATTTCTTGATTTGGTATAAAGAACATATGTAGCCAAAATGACCGTAACTATATTTGCAATAATTATGGGGTAACTTGAAATCATCATCCCATATAAAAACCATGCAAGAACTCCAGCACAAAACATTGCATACATCCAAAGAGAAATATCTTTTGTAGATTTAGACTGATACGTCATGTAAACTTGTGGAATAAGTGAAACTGTAGTAAAAAATGCAGCTACATATCCTATAATCTGTATATCCATTTCAATCATCTTTGAAAAGATGCACGTGCATCTTTTTCACTCTATTCTATATTCTTCTTTTTATCAATCATTTCATGTACGTGTGTTATGAACTCTTTTTCGTCCATACTAAACTGTTTTCCATCTCTTTGTCTTATCTGTAATTTTTCTCCTGCCATCTCCTTTGAACCGATTACGAGCATGTATGGTATTTTTTGCATCTGCGCGTCACGTATTTTTGCATTAATCGTTTCTGCTCTCAAGTTGGTCATAACTCTCAATCCAGATTCACGCATTCTCTGTCCAAGTTCATTAGTGTATTTCGCAACCTCATCATTTATTGCAAGTAACGCAATCTGAACTGGCGATATCCATATTGGAAATTTCCCTGCATAATGCTCAATCAATATTCCAATAAATCTATCAAGCGATCCATAAATTGCGCGATGAATTACGACCGGGGTGTGTGGCGCACCATCTGCGCCCTCATACTTCACCCCAAAGCGCATTGGCATTTGAAAATCAAGTTGACACGTTGATAACTGCCAAATTCTACCTATAGCGTCTTTTACTTTAAAGTCAATTTTCGGTCCATAAAATGCACCGTCTCCCGCATTAATTTCATATGTTATATCTGCAGTTTTAAGTGCATTTTCAAGCGATTTTTCTGCTCTATCCCAAACCTCTTTTTCTCCCATGAATTTTTGTGGGCGTGTAGATAACTCTGCGCTAAACTCAAAATCAAATGTTCTAAGAACCATCTTAATCATTTCAATTACTCCGATTACTTCTGTTTCAATCTGTTCTTCACTCACAAAAAGATGTGCATCGTCCTGAGTAAATGCTCTGACTCTAAACATTCCAGACAAAACCCCTGATAATTCGTGTCTGTGGACAAGACCAAATTCGCTAAATCTAAGTGGCAAATCTCTATAGCTACGCGTAGAATTTGCAAACACGAGCATGTGTCCTGGGCAATTCATTGGTTTTACTGCATAATCCTGTTCGTCAATTTTTGTAAAATACATATTGTCTTTGTAGTGATCCCAATGACCTGAAGTGTGCCACATTTTATTATTGTAAATAATCGGAGTCTGTATTTCAACATAACCTCTTTTATTTTGTTCAACTCTCAAAAAATTCTCAAGTTCACGTCTTATTATAGTAGCATTTGGAAGAAAAAATACCATGCCTGGTGCCATCTCACTAAACATAACTAGATTAAGTTCTTTAGCAAGTTTTCTATGATCACGCTTTGATGCCTGTTCAAGTTTTTGAATATAATCATCAAGTTCTTTTTTTGTGGCAAATGCCACACCGTAAACTCGTTGTAATTGCTCATTTTTAGCGTCTGCTCTCCAGTATGCCCCAGCAACTTTTAGTAATTTAAATGCTTTAAGCACACCTGTAGATGGAACATGTGGTCCAGTACAAAGGTCAAAAAATTCCTTTGCATCATTTGGAGATTTTTGGGTTTTTTTGTTATAATAAATTTTTATTGATTCACTATCCTCAAGTTGGTTAATTATTTCTCGTTTAAATATATTATCTGAATATAATTCAAGCGCTTGTTTTTTTGAAACTTCAATAGCGACAAATGGTTGGTCTTCATCTACAATCCTTTTCATTTCTTCTTCAATTTTTTGCAAATCTGATTCAACAAATGCACTTTTATGTTCAATATCATAATAAAATCCATTCTCTACTACTGGGCCTATGGTAAGCTTTGCATCTGGATAAATTCTCAATATAGCTTGTGCCATCAAATGCGAAGTAGAATGTCTTATTATGTCAAGACCTTCTGGTGTTTGAGGTTTTATCAAAACAAGTTTTGCATCTTTCGTAATCGGTGCATGCAAATCTACGAGTTTGTCGTCAAGTTTTGCACCTATACATGCCTTTGCCAATCCTGTGCTGATTTTAAGTGCAACATCATAAGCGCTTTTGCCATTTTCAATCTCAATTTTATTGCCATCGGGCAAAGTAATCATTACCATGTAAAAGTTAGATATGTAAAATATTAAAAGCAAAAGCCAGCAAAAAATCACATGTAACTGAATTTATTTATCTCTTGTTTCGTGCGTTCTCTATGGCGTCATCAACCATCCTCAAATTTTCTCCAAATTGAGTTTGTGATGGTCTGATTTTGTAAGCAGTTCTAAAATCAACTCGTGCCTTTT
>CAZHIX010000004.1:21086-34051 GCA_964532715.1 Microcaldota archaeon
GCCTTTTCAAATTTCCTTTGTGTATAATAGAAAACTCCTCGTCCATTATATGCTACTGATAGTGCCTTTTCAATATCTTCATCATGAGGTACAATCTTATGTGCCTCATTTAAGCATCTTATAGATTCGCTGTAATTTTTATTGTTGAACGCTTCATACGCACCTTTACAAAGCCTATCTATCTCATCTTTACTCTTTGAATCCTGCGATAATCTGAGGTTTTGTGCAAACTGTTCGTTTGCGGGGTCAAGTTCAAGTGCTTTTTTGAAATCTTCTGCAGACTCAGCGTATTTTCTTGCCTCGTATTTCATAACCGCCAAATTATTGTAAGCATTTGCAAGCGCCAAAATGTATGTCATATTTTTCGGTTCAAGTTTTATTGCATTTTTAAATTCAGAGATAGCTCTAACGTAATCTTTTCTGTTGTAAAATACAACCCCTAAATTATAAATTTCTACTGGATTGGTTTGAAATCTAGCTTTCGCCATATGTAAATGCAACCAATAAATAGTTTATAAAGTTATTTGAAAATCCATGGAAGCATTGTAACAATGAATGAACCTGCACAAATTGCGCTAATAACAAATGCTAATTTTGTATCTCCTATAGCATTTAGCATCAGTTTATTTCCATCAAAAAGTGGCAATGGTAATAGATTAATCATACCTACAAACATGTTTATCGCAAATACAAGTCCAAGTGTATTTAGCAAGAATTCAATCCATCTATAATCTTTTACATATTTGAAACTAAACGCAAATGCACTCTTATCTACCCAGTTCATGCCTATTCCTATTTTACCATTCTCATCGGTGGTTCTTGAAAATGTTCCTTCATCAGTTATAATCTCTACTTGTTTATTTGGAACAATATCTATTTTTTGACCCATATACTGTGTTCCATCTATGGATTGAACAATTACTCCTTGCGGTAGATTTCCAGAAGTTACCATATATCCGTCAAGACGCAAATCGTAAGTCAAAAATACTATTGACGTCATCAAAAAGAACGATATTATTGAAAGCATTATATTAGACGCACTTCCGGCTACAATTATTCTATTCTCCTCATATTTTTTTATTTTGTTCATTTCATTTTCATCAGGTTCAACAAATGCTCCAAATGGTAATATTCCAAAAAAAACCAATCCTGCAGAGTCTAATCTCACATTTGCAATGCGCGCCATCAATCCATGTGACATTTCATGCACTATCAATACGCTTGCAAGTGCTAAAATACCCTCAACAAGTGGTAAATTTATTCCTGGTAATATCGGAGAACCTCCCGGTTGAGGTACTGTAGATGCATCAAATTCCCCCATTCCAACAAGTGATGCAACAAATGATATTATGCTCATTAATATTTTTGGGAGTGCAAAAACCGCATACATCAAAAGCGAAAAATACACCGAACCTGCAAGTCCAAAAATAATCACTACTAAAAAAACTAGAATCGTTATGATGTTTATGCTCATATCTATTCCAACAATCGGCTCTAAATCAATTTGTATTTGTTTGTAATCTTGCATCATATCGTTCATTTGGCCTGTTGCGCTTGTACTTTCTGTCGCTTTAAAGAGCATTGAACTAATTACTGGTAATGCCATGGATGATACAATACTTGAAAACAAAAACAAAATCAAAAGACCTCCAAAATACATAGTCAAAACACGTACACGTTCTTTTTTTTGTTCTTTTGAAATCATAAGCCAACTTGATAGACCGTAACCCAAAACAAGACCTACATCGCAAAGCGCAATCCACACGTCTTGATATTTTTTAGCTTGTCTATCAATCCATGCTAACGTGCTCTTATTTCTAAATATTATGAGTCCATAAAAACCATCCCAACTCATAATTGCACGTGCACTCTCGCCACAGAGCATAAACAGGACCAGACTCAACATCGCCTTTTGCATTGCTGAAAAATCAGCTTGAAGAACAAATGAAAATAACAGTGCACTTAAAACAAAAAGTGCTAATGTTAAAAGAAGTTTTAAATTTGAATTTTTTGGACTTTTTGATGCAATAAATTGTCTAAGAGGTAAAAAAATATCTGGTATTTGCCCATCTGAGTTTTTCTCATCTATAGATTGCTCTGATGCGTTTCTTGGTTGGTTATCTTCCATATCTTTGTTTTAATCTAAAATAATAAAAGGTTGCTCAAACATTTGTGTAATTGTTAGTATGCGTGAATCAACATATTTAATATCAGTATATTGTATTTTGGTAATTCGCAATATCTTATATCTGTATATCTCTACATCACACTAAACTCACGACTCACTATAAATTAACCGTACAAACGACAAGTCGTTTTGTTAATGGGCACAGATATATAAGTGTGTGCGCATTTATCATTTATTCTCATAGAACTTTTTCGGAGTTGAATTTAATGGAATGCGAATCCTGCGGTTGCAAAATACAAGATGGAGAATCATTTTTTGTTAATATAGAAGGCGCAAGACTAAATGTTTGCCCAAGATGCAGACGTCTTGGAAAACTTATAAGCTCACCATATCAACCTTCAAAATCAAATTCATCCACTCCGTATCAGTCAAATACATATTCTGGTGGTTCATCACTCAAAGAAGAATTTGAACTTATTGAACATTACGGACAAAAAATAAGAAACGCACGTGAGCGCGCAAGTCTTTCACTAAATGATCTTGCAAAAAAAATATTTGAAAAAGAATCTTTTCTTGATCGAGTTGAAAAACAAAAAACACGTCCTCCCGAATCTGTAATAAGAAAGATAGAAAAGGAACTTGGTATAGTGTTGCTTGAAGCAGTTGGAGATAACAAATCTAATATTCAATCTAGTGAAATTTCAAAAAAATCATTCTCTGGTGGGATTACGCTTGGAGATATTCTTGAAATTGAAAAAAAGAAAAAGAAGTGAGCTAAATGGGTTGTGATTTAGCAGGTCTTTCTTTCGCATCCGATATCTCTTTTGAGCATCTGGCAAATCGCACCATCGCAGTGGATGCCTACAATACTTTATATCAATTTCTTACATCTATTCGCCAACCCGATGGGACTCCACTAATGGATAGTAAAGGCAGACCAACTGGGCATCTTTCTGGTCTTTTTTATAGAAGTCTAAAATGGATTCAAGCGGGTATAACCCCAATTTTTGTGTTTGATGGAAAACCTCCACAATTAAAACAAAAGACTCTTGATGAGCGTATGCAAAGAAAAGTACAAGCTCAAATAAAACTTCAAACTGCTCTAAGCGAGGGAGATGAACAAAGCGCAAGAAAATATGCACAACAGACAACTCGTCTCACTCCTGAAATGGCAGACTCCGCAAAGCAACTTCTTCAATATTTGGGAATTGCATGTGTTCAGGCTCCTTGCGAAGGTGAAGCGCAAGCATCATATCTTGTCCAGCAGAATCTTGCATATGCATGTGCCTCACAGGATTTTGATTCACTTTTATTCGGTGCAAATCGTCTTGTAAGAAATATGTCTACAACTGGTAGGCGAAAAGTTCCAAGAAAAAATCAATATGTTACAATTGAACCACAAATAATTGAATTATCTCAAGTTCTAAAATCAAACAATATTAACCACTATCAACTCATATGGATTGCTATTTTATCTGGGACTGATTTTAATTGTGGGGTGCATGGCATAGGTCCAAAAAAAGCTCTTAAGCTTGTACAAAATGCAACTTCTTTTGATCAAGTAGTTTCAAGACTCAAGCAAATGCCTCAATTTTCAAAATCTGATTGTAATGAAATAACTGGTTTAGAAAATTGGCAAACAGTTGAACAATTTTTTCTAAATCCTCCAATAGATGCAACAACTTCAATTCAAAAACCAAAACCCGATGAGCAAAAAGCAATTTCTTTTCTTGTAGATGAATTTGAATTTTCAGCAGATAGAATAGAGCGAACTTTACATGCACATTTTGAACAGCAGAAAAAATCTGGTGGGCAAACACGTCTTGGGGATTTTTAGCACGTTCATACGCGATAAACAATTTGCTAATCAAAATCAAATTCCAATACGACTGGATTTTTAGCACGTTCATACGCGATAAACAATTTGCTAATCAAAATCAAATTCCAATACGACTGGATTTTTAGCACGTTTATATGTGATAAATCTATCGTGCTATCTTCGTAATAAAAAGTTTTATATACTAAACTTACCTAATTTTATTCAATGTTATTTGCTGATAATGTCATATTTGCACTACTGCTTTGTCTTTTTGCAGGTTTATCTACATCTTTAGGTGCATTCTTAGCTTTTTTCACTCGTCATACAAACACAAAAGCGTTATCTATAGCTCTTGGTTTTTCAGCAGGAGTAATGATCTATATCTCGTTTGTTGAACTTTTACCGACTGCAAGTGCTCACGTAGTGGATTTTTTTGGCTCCGACTCAGATTTTGCATCTTCGCTTTGCATATTAGCATTTTTTTCTGGCTTAATTTCATTTGCAATTATTGACCGTCTTGTACCAGAATTTGAAAATCCTCACGAAATCAGGGAAGTTGAAGAAATTGATGCAATAGAAAAAGAAAAACGAAAAAAACTATACAATACTGCAATGATTAGTGCCATTGTAATTGCGCTTCACAATTTTCCTGAAGGTTTTGCTACATTTGCATCCGCACTCTCAAATCCAACTGCTGGAGTTGCAGTTGCAATAGCTATAGCAATTCACAATATACCTGAAGGGATTGCCGTTTCAGTACCATTTTATTATGCAACAAAAAATCGTAAAAATGCGTTTTTGCTTGCATCACTTTCAGGTCTTGCTGAACCGGTCGGAGCAATATTAGGTTTTATGATTTTATATCCTTTCATGAACGGTGCTCTACTTGGTCTAATTTTTGCATTTGTTGCAGGTCTTATGGTATTCATATCTTTAGATGAACTTTTACCAAGTGCTCAGAAATACGGGCATCATCATCTTTCAATTTACGGTTTAATTGCAGGCATGGCAGTAATGGCAATCAGCTTAATATTTTTATGAACCAACCCGCCTACCTCAATGTCATATTATAATACTATTAATAATGATTTAATAATCGCAGTATTTCAAAAATAGCGTTTTTAGCTAAATCTCAATTTCTATCAAATCTCCATCGTTTAGTCCAAGTTGTGTTCTCATTTTTTTTGCGCAAACAAATTCTACTATGTTTGGCGGATGATGAGTTAATTTTGCAAATATAATAAGTCCATTTTGTTCTGCAATTCTTGCGGGCATGCATTTTACGTCATAATATTGTTTTTCCCCATCAACAAATCCATTAACTATAAATGGTGCTTTTTTTTGTAGTTTTTGCATTCGTTCAATATGTTTGTCCCCAACATCTAAATTTAGTGTTCCTGCAAATGGTTTTTCGCCAAGTATTTTCTCAAAACCTTCAATATATTGTTTGAGTGTGAGAAATTTTTTCCCCTCACCCTTTCCACAAACAACTTTCCCCACAAGTTTCATGTTTTAGTCCCCAGCAAAACGCCACAGTCACTATAATTGGTCTCAGACGCTGTTAGCCTCATCATGTATTTTCAGAGGTTGTTCAAATTAGTTCATCAACGACCGTATAAATTACTCGTTCTTAGCTTTTAAACTTAGCAATTTGAGTTTACCATAACATGTGGATTTGTACTGTTATACTCAATTTTTATACTGTGTCTTCCAGCTGTCGTTGGCCACTTACCACATACTGGTGCATTAGTCGTAGTAATCACGTCTCCTTCGCCTAATGTGTTTATCACTATAACTTTTCCAATATCCCCCAACCGTTCTCCTATAAACGATTGAGATATCTTTGCGCTTTGGGGTATATCTATCCAAATCGTTTTTTGTGCCCCCTCACCACACAAATAAACCTCATTACAATTCTGTGCAACCATACGTACTGTTTGTTCTGCTATTTCTCCATCATGTAAAACACTTCCAGAAACCGCTTGTGTTGGCAAAATCGCTATAACCACAAAAAGAACAATCGTGGCAAGTGCAAATAAAATTAGAAGCTCAATGGTGCTTTGTGCTATTAATCTCATCTTTTACACCACTAAGCTCTTAGTTTGTTTCACTATTTTTTCTTTTTCTTACTTTTTACTGTGTGTTTTTTCTTTTTTGTTATCTTTGAATCTTTGTGTTCAATGTTCTGTACTATCGCCACGTTTGTCTTTGTGTTCTCAAAGAAAAATTTGTACATGTCTGCTACGAACACCATAGCTATTGCAACTGTAGGTATCGTCCACAAAAATGTCAAAACGTTTATTACTAAATTATTTTGCCCTATCAAAATAACCGATGCAATAACAATTATCAAAATCGGAATTGCTACTATAAGCGAAATCATAATTTGTGGTAAAAATGCCTGAAATGTCTGACCTTTGATTATGTTATGGGACATCTTGAGTGCTTCTGATTCGTTCATTTCTTTTCCTAAAAACAAGTATTGTGCAAAACCTGTTCTTATAGAATGTATGGTGCTAGCAATTGACCACGCTACAACCATCAACATTATTATAACAAAACTAATAATCGCACCTAATTCATATTCTATGATTGAAGTAATCGCTAACACTAGTACTAATACTGCCAACACAAGACATATTATTGTAGGTGTAAGTAATTTTTTATCGTACCAACAAAATAGATTTACAAATACCATTCTAATGTTCATTACAAACCAATCAACAAGTGAGGGGAATTTTCCAACTTTTATCCCTATCAGTTCCATAGTTTTTCTAACAAATCTAGGAACAACATAAAAAAGCAGTAATGCAAATCCTACAAAATAGATTCCCATATATAATAGTGGATTCTCAGCAACAAACATTTCTGAGAGCCCAGCAATTAACGTTATTAATGCAACAAACGCCGAATATTTTAAAATTTCAGAATCTGTGAATTTCGAGATCGCATAATTTAAACCTCTACCAAAATCGTAATACCTTGACATACTACCCCTCCTATTTTTGTGCGATTTACATATCTTATTTCTGTTTTTTGATATGCGCACATCTCTTCTATTCACAAACTTCAACTATATAAATTAAAAACCTGTCGTTGCAGGTGTATATGCTACAATCTCAATTTATGTCGTTCAAAAATAAGTAGTTGATAATGTATTATGCAAATGTTTTTGTGCAACAATATCTCTACTTGCCAAGCTTTATTCGTGCATAACTTATGCATTAATCCTGTGCCTGAATTATCTTCTGTGCCAAACTCATCTTTTTCTCACGCATGTCTTGGTGTTTTTCAAACCATTGTAAAACCAAATCATTCACTTCTTTTTTGCACTCGCCACAAAGCATCTTACCACTTGTGCACCTATCATATCTTGATTTTAGTTGTTCATCTTGAATTTCAAAATGAGTTTTGCACAATTCAAATATAGCGCACTTTGAAATATCCCCTCCGCTCTTTTTTTGTTCATCGGCGGTTTCTTTGCCTCCTGTAAGTGCTTTTGATACTTTTTTGCGCACGCTTTGTAAATCCTCAGAGAGCCAAATCATTGAATCGGGGTCTCGTTTTGACATTTTTGCCTCTCCCTTTAGGTTCATCACAAATTTATGATACGTCGCAGATGGCAACACTAATCTTTGTTTAAATGCCAAATCACGTGATAATCTTATGTGTGGGTCTTGATCAATTCCAACCGGCACAAGCACATTTTTTGGTCCTCCAAAATCTTCATGCTGTGGCAAAAATATATCTCCCATCTGTGCCATTACTGCCATATAAAGACCTAAATCACGTTCTCCATATATAGCTTCAAATGTAGCTTTTGTAACTTTTGAACCAAGCACAAATGCGGTATTCATAACTCTTTGTTCTTTGGATTGTCTGTAAATATATGAATTTTTCTCATCAAGTCCCAAAGCAAGTAAATCTGCCACGTTTGAAATTGCAAATTCTTTTGCTTGTTCAAGTGTCAAGGCGTTATCAGCGTGTGCCTCTAAATCTGCAATAGCATAAAATACTTTTACGCCAAACTTTTTTTGAAAAAATATTATCTCTTGTGCAGTTTGTTTTGAACCAAGATGAAAATCCCCAGACGGTTTAATTCCGCTCATTATAGCAGTATTTTTTGCATTTTTTTGTGCAACTCCAATCCATTTTAAAAAATCACGATGCGCTACAATTATATCTCTTGAAAAAAGATGTGAATCTAAAAACTTATTTTTTATATCTGCAGAAATCTTTTCAAGCCCAAATTTGTCATATAGTTTTTGCACGTCAATTGGAATCTGTGAACTCCACGGATCAATTTCAACTTTTTGAGTCATTTTATCACTCATTTTTTATTTTTTTTCACTATTGACGTTTTTTTAGTTGTATTTTTTGTGCTCAGCACACTAAAACCTTTCGAGTCAATATTGCAAGAATGCACGTCTTGCATATGTGCCGCTCCTCTTAACTTTACAACTTCAAGTGTTCTTTGTCTTTGCATTTTATTTCTTATCCATCCAAGATGAATATATCCATCAGTAAGTGATTCAATTCCGCAACTTGTTCTTGGAACATTTGGATCGGGAGGAACCATGTCATCTGCTGTAATTACAGTGGTCGCACCCCATTTTCGTATTATATTTACTATTTTTTGCAAATGCGGTCTTTGCATATCTTTATCTACTAAATTTACAAGTGGATTTATAGAATCAAAAACTATACGTTCTACACCTAATGTATCTATGAGTTCAAGAATTTGATTTTCCTGTTCAATAAATGATTCAAGTTCTTTATGTGGATATTCTATGAACACGACTTGTTTTTCACGTTCCATTCTTGGCAAATCCCAATTAAATGAAATCATGTTTGAAAAAATAGAAAATTTTGGTTCATCAAATGAAAGATAAAGTCCAGGTTCTTTTGCCTCTAAAAATCCATTAACTAAAAATTGCGTAGCAAATGTCGTTCTACCAGAACCAGTGCTTCCAGAAAGTGTAATCAAATTATTTTTTGTAAAACCACCCTGAATTATATCGTTTAGTCCACTTATTCCGCTAGGTACTCTTGGAAACAGTGCATTTGTCATACTCATTCCCCCTTTTTATCTTCTTTTTTATTTCTGCCTATTTCTTCTCTGACTTTTTTGCCAAGTTGTGCTCTTGCAGACATATGTTTTGCAAGTTTTTTTCTCTGTTCATCATTCATAGTCTTTGTAAGTATGTATTGCGTCAATTCTTGATTCGTTGTAGATATACCCATAAGCGCCACTTGAAGTTCACCTGCATCAATTTTCGCATCTAATGGTTCTTCAACTTCAATACCTATCGGTGTATATGATTGCGTAATTCTTACTAAATCCGAAAATGATGCGATCAGCATTGAAACTTTTGAAGTAGTTGAATATTCTTTATCGTTTTCAATAGGTTCATCAATCTCCGCAACTGCCATATTCACTCCTGGCTCCTTCGTTATTTTGCTAACAAAACCTACCATTATGTTCTGCAAATTTTCTTTGTCTGATGAGTGCATATCAAAGTAAAAATGAACGAAATATCCACCATTATCTACAGTCCTATTTTTTAATTCTTCAAATTTTTTCATATCTGCCATGTTAATTACCTATAAGTATTCTCTTATCTTATTGTACATAAACTAAGAGGGAATAAACGTTAAAATGCCTATCTAAGACTTAAAACAATCATCAAATCACTATCGCACTTCATAACATTGATTATATGTGCATTTTTCATGTGTTTTTCAATATTTCCGTTTGTTGTTTTATCTTGGGAAAATAATAAATTTTTTGAATCCGGTGCAAACTTTGGTGCATAAAACAAAATCATCACATCAATTAAATCAAGCTCAAGAAGATTTCTTGCAAGGGTTGCACCCCCCTCGCAAAGTATCTGGTTTATGTTCATCTTTGCAAGTTTTTCAAGCAAATATTTCAAATCAACTTTACCACTAATATTTTTTGGACATTTTATAAGTCTAATTTTCTTTTTCTCAAATTCATCAATATTATTTTTGTTTGCATCACAATACGCAACAAGTGCATTTGAATCTGCAAAAACGTTTAAGTCTGTGGGGCATTTAAGTTTGCTATCCACTATGACTCTAAGTGGGTCATTTTCATATCCCCGTGCCGTTAGTCTTGGATTATCAATAATTGCAGTATTCGCCCCTATTATAATCGCGTCTGTTTTATCACGCATTTTCATAACTAATTTTCGCGAGTATTCACAACTCACCCATTTTTTCTTCTTTGTATATTTGTCATCTTGAATATTCTGTCTATCGTTTTGATCATCGTGTTTGTTGGGTGCAATTTTTTTCTGTTCGCACTTCTCATCACACATCGTATTCTCTTTTTGCGCAGTATCCTCATCTAGTACAGTTTTTCCATCAAGTGTGCATGCCATCTTTAATGTGAGTAGTGGTATTTTTTTGCGCAAAATTTTCAAGTATGCAGAATTTACTGCTTGTGCTTGTTCTTGCAAATACTTCGCCCCGCCCCCTCTCACGTTTTTGTTTGGGTCATCCATTGCATAAACTACTTTTTTTATTTTGGCTTTAATTATTGCATCTGTGCATGGCGGAGTTCTACCTGTATGATTGCAAGGTTCAAGGCTCACATATAATGTTGAACCCTCAAGCATTTTTTCTGCATTTTTGTCGTATTTGTTTTTTGCATCTAAAATTGCTTCAACTTCTGCATGCGCCATCCCTGCTTTTTTGTGATATCCTTGTGCAATTATTTTATTGTCCTTAACAATTACTGCTCCAACATATGGGTTTGGAGATGGATGGCCTAATATTGAAATTTCAATCGCTTTTTGCATAAAATAGTTATCAATATACAACTCTCCATCTTTTTTATTGTCTGATTCTTGTTCGTTTTGAGTCTCTACATATCGTTCTTTGTATTTTTCATTGTCAAGCCGACGAAAAACCTCTTGCACTTTAATGTCTTGTTTTTTATTTATGTTTTTTTTATCGTGCAAGTTATCTGCTATGCGTTCGCTGTAAAAATTTGTTTTATGTGTTTTGTTTGTGTTTTTTTGTCTATCCTCTTTTTTCATATTTTTGCACACTCTTTTATCAACCATCTTGTTCGTCAATGATGTGCCCCATCTTATTTTTTTTAGTATCAATATATTTTTTATCGTGCTCGTTTGGTTTGATAATTAGTGGAATTCTTCCCACAACTTTCATTCCATTCTCTTCAATTTGTTTTATCTTATTGGGGTTATTTGTCATAAGCATTATAGATTTGACACCAAGAAATTTCAACATTTCAACCGCGGACGAATAATCTCGCAAGTCCTCTGCAAATCCAAGCTGATGATTTGCTTGAACCGTATCAAGACCTTCGTCTTGAAGTGTATACGCGCGTATTTTATTTGCAAGTCCAATTCCGCGTCCTTCCTGATTTAAATAAATCATTACTGCATGTGATTGTTGTGCTAAATATCTCATCGCTTTTTCATATTGTTCTCTACAATCACATCTTCTTGAACCAAGTGCATCTCCAGTAAGACATCTTGAATGAATTCGCACAGCAACAGATTCTTTATTTTTTGGCTCTCCTCTAACTATTGCTAAATGCGTTTTCATTTTTTTATCTTCAAATGCATAAATTTCAAAATCACCGTAAATCGTAGGAAATTTCGCTTTTGATACAAATTCGCATTCATTACCGTTTTTATCCATATTTTATCACTTTAATTTTGTCTTACAATATAAAACGTTATTCTGCTAATCTGAAATAGCCTCAATTGTGTTTATCATCTCAATCGCACTATCTACTGCTCGTCTTGCGTATTCTTTAGCTCTTTTTTCTGCCTGTTGGTAAGTTGCCCCAGGTCCGATAACACAAAGCATAATTGGTTTTTTTCTTTCAACTGATATTCGTTGCAAATTTGTTGATAGTGCAAACCCAATAGCTTCATCATGTTTTGTGTCTCCTTTGATTATTGCGCCTAATGTTATTACTGCTTGTACTGATTTGTTCTGGCACATCTTATCTGCAATAAGTGCAATATCGTATGCACCTGGTACTTTTACAATTTTGACTATTTCAACTGATTTTTCTTTACATCTTTGAATTGCACATTCTTTCATTTGTTCTGTAATTTGGGAATTAAATTCCGAGTAAATAATTGCAACCTTTATCATACAAATCCCTATTTTTCGTTTTAAATATCTTGCTAAATTCGTATCTCTCCCTCATCCTCTCTTCCTTGTCGTCTTCCTGTTCCTGCGCGCTCAATCAATTTTTGAGGGCTTTTAATAATCCAAATTGCATTATGAACATGTTTTCTAATGCGATTATTTGTTATTGAAAATAAATTTTTTTCATCTACCACTTCATCCTTTTTTGACTCACTCATATGTACAAAAACCTCAATTATATGTTTTGAGTGTTTTAGCATAACATTTTGAATGGCCATACTTGATTCGTGTGCGCAAACCGCATCTATTGGTTCTGCTCCAACCATCCCTAATGCCATTACAATATCGCAGTTTTCTTTCTCAAAAAGAATCTGACATTCAACTGCCAAGTCTTTTATTCCCGGAACTGTAGTGCGAATGATATTAATCTGTTCTTGTGAATATTCAGAGCTCTTTTTAATGTGCTCAATTTCATCAAGCGCAATTTTACCCATATTCACGCGCGCAAAAGTTGTATCCACTATACCAAGTTTCATGTCTATATAATAAAAAACGATTAATTAAAGCATATGTGCTATTCTGATATGCTCTCAGGTAGATTTTTTTCATTTGAAGTGCACATATAGTCCGCATTACTAATATACACTTCTTGTCATTACTAATACCTAATAGTTGTCATTACTAATATACAAACGTATATTTTAGTAATATAAACTAGTCTATCTACACGTTTGTATGTCTTGTGCATTCTACTTTTCTGTTCTTTTCCTATACTCTAATCCCTTGGATACTATCTCGTATCCGTCTATCAATGCAAAACCATTGTGTTTGCAGTATTTAGCTACATTCTCAAAACTT
>CAZHIX010000005.1:0-7632 GCA_964532715.1 Microcaldota archaeon
CTCAACCACTGGCTTTGCGCCGGTGGTGCCCCAAAGTGCTCCTAAGCACTTTGTGAGTGGCAATCCATTTGCTAAAAATGAGCACAAGACATTGAAGCGACGCAGTCGTTGGATGTAGCATCTTCAGGCGCGTAAGCGACTGGAGACGCGACAGCGCACCAGCGCTGGCTGTGATTTGTTCCAAAACAAATTGCGTACTCAAGCCATTTATGGCTTTTAGTGCTCTTTGAGCAAATCTGATTTTGTTTTTTTGTCTTTATACTGATGCACCTATCACATACCACACTACTTGAGATGCAACGCCAATTAAAATAGTGTATTGCAAAAATTTGTGTCTTGAACCACTCATTGTTGAAATAAAAAAAGCTGTAAGAATTGAATTTATTATCAAATATATTTGAATTGCACCTCTAGACGCATTAATCAAATCATCCAAATTATCAAATGCATTAGTGTCTATATTTGCAAATCCTGCAGTATAATATCCACTTGAAAGGTCTGCTATTTGAGATGAAAATGAAATAGCTGTTGCTAAAATGGCTGGAATTAAAAATGCAGATGATGCCATAAGTGTGTATATTTGCATAGATAATAGTGAAGCCCTTTCTCTCACAAGATTGAATGCAGACATTAAATCGTTTGATGCAGTGTGTAATGCTTTTTGCAAAGATGCTCCCGTTTCATATCCAACAAGTACGAGTACTAACGCTCTTGAAAGCATTATTGATGGTGTTTGTTCCATCCATTTTTTCAAAACTGTTTGAGGGTTTGCTCCTGCTTTTATCTGATGTAATATTTGGGTACACTGTTGTGATAAGTTTTTACTTGTTGATTTTTTACCAGATTCAAGCATATGTTCAATTGAAAATTTCTCAGTTGATGCTCCTGCAAGAAGCATATTTGAAAGTTCAGTTTCATCTGCCTTTATATCTGAGAGGATTTTTGATTCAAAATACGGTCCAAGTATAAATCCAAACTGTTTATCTGAAATTATTTTGTTAACTTGTTTTTGCAAGTTTATCATATTAATTGAGCCTAAAATTGTGGGTGATGATAAAAACATCACTAAAAGTGCGGTTACTACTATTAGCGGTAATAAAACCACATAAAAAAACCATATATCAAAAACACTTGGGGAAATACCAATAAATGGACCTGCAGACACGTTTAATATCAAAAAGAATGCTGGCAACAAAGAACTAACTACAACAAATACTAATCCAAATAATGCAGATTTTGAAGCTTGCATCTTAACTTCTGCAGTTTGAGTCTGTACTATCTCATCTGCAAGATAATCAAGTGAAATATGTTCTCCTCCTGTCTGATATGTCAAAGATATTGCTTGCATAGCTCTTGCAAATAAAATTGAATCGCATTGTTGTGAACAACTATGAAGTGCTTGGGGAACACTTTTTGAACTCTGAATAAATTTTTTTGCATTTGCAAAAAGTTCTGAGGATTTATAATTTGATTCTGCCATTTTTGATATTATCTTTTCATATGGCCATTTAATAGATATATATAACGAAAAAGCTCTCAAAACCAAATGTAAGTCTGATTCAATTTCCATTGCATATCTTTTTGCAAATATTTGTGGAATTTTATAGCCAATTAATAAAACCGAACAGAATATTATTACTATTGATGCGATCGTAGTCTCAAAATCAAAAAACAGCAATATAACTAAAAACAGACACAGACTCAAAATAAAATCACAAACAACTAATAAATTGAGGATAAATACAAGACTATATTTGCAATTTGTTTTTTGCCAAGTTCTTTTAAGTTCACTAATTTTTGAGGAATATATATTTGCAAAACTTAGATTTTCAATTTTTGATGTGACCTCCATCTTATTGCTCACCTTTTGCATATGCAAATTTCTGTATTTGCTCCATATTCTCTTCAAAATCATTTATTTTGAGTTTTTTTAGAAATTGAGCTCTTTTCTCAT
The DNA here is from genome assembly GCA_964532715.1 of Microcaldota archaeon. Taxonomy (GTDB): domain Archaea; phylum Micrarchaeota; class Micrarchaeia; order Anstonellales; family Anstonellaceae; genus 1-14-0-10-45-29. The sequence goes on from CAZHIX010000005.1 coordinate 1,955, forward strand.
ACAACTGTTTTGTTTGTTTTGGTTCAAGTCCAAGTTTTTGTGAAATAAACTCAATCGCCATATCTAAATTTTCAGTAGCAAAAAATGTGTCTTTTTTTACGTCGTATTTGAATATGCAAATTGGCTGTGTATCTATTTTTGATACCATACATATTTCACACATTTTTCTTACTTCACTTTGTTTTTTAGTTTTTTGATCATAAAGAGCTATTCTTCTTTGCACCACTATGAAATCTAATGATTGTAAATCGTCGTGCATAACTCCCAGATTCTGCATTCTGCGTAAAGCCTCTTTTGCAGATTGAGCATGAAATGTTGCATAAGAACCTCTTGCCTGACCTGATAACAAAGTTTCAACATATGCTTCAACTTCAGATTTAGTTCTAACTTCCCCAACAATAACTCTATCTGGGCGCATACGTAACGAGTCACGTACAAGTTCACTCATAGATATAGAAATGTCATCATTACAAACAAGTTTCACACAATGTTTATGCAATAATCTTATTTCAGGTGTTTCTTCAATCTGTAATATTCTTTCATCATACTTCACAAACGAAAACAATGAATTCAGAAGTGTAGTTTTTCCAGAAGCAGTATTTCCAGCTATCAGCACTGTAGAATCTGATTGAAACGCAAGCCAAAGTAATGCAAGTGCATATTCGTTTGTAGCTTTAGATTCAAGAATATCTGTAATGCTCCACGGTTTTGAAGTGTGAAGACGAATCGTTATCTCTCCTGCACTTAATGGTGGTATGGTGGCATGCAATCTTGATCCACTTGGCAGAAGTGCATTAATTCTTGGTGTTTGAAACGTTATTCTTCTACCAAGTGGTCTTGCCATTTTATTTATCAAATGTGTAAGGTATTCCACAGACGTTATCTGGGCATCTGTTTTACACCAACCTTTTTTTCTAATAAATACGTATATCGGTTGTTCTACCCCTATCACCGCAATTTCTTCTATCTGTGGATCATAAATCATTTTGTCTAAAGGTGCAAAACCTACTAAATGCGAAAGTGCGCATTTTTTCAAATAATCAACTTGAGCTTCATCTGCTTCTATTTGTTCTTCTAAAAGCACTTGTGGTAAAAGTTCATCAATAGCATTATGTGCAGTCTCAATTTTACTTAAATCGTGATTTTTTGAAAATTCTGAAAATCTATCAAAAAACATAGCTAAAAATTCCTGTTCATCCTCAGAAAGTGGCTGAAGTGAACACGAATAATTTTTTTGATTTTTTATTACTTTCCAACCAATATTTACGCCCATATACATCATCTGTTCATTTACATTACTACCTCACTTTGTTTCAATACGTTCATTCACTCTCATATTCAATATTAAGTTTATCTCCAATTTCTATTCTCATTTTTTTACAAAATCCAACCGGTGCCTCAATAAGATAACTATTTTCTAAGCCGGGTTCTATATATGCACTAAACGGTTTTACTTTAGAAAAAAAATCAACGACTTCATAATCTTTTGATAAATAAATTGCATCAAACTCAAATGGCACGAAAAACGAATGAATCGGATTTTTTGCAATCTGTTCAAATTCAAAAAATAGGTTTGTGGCTTTTTTTCTAAACATCAGTCCTCTCATTCTTGATTGAAAATCATTGCAAATCTCAAATTTTTCAAATATACTAACATCTTTACTTTTGTTTAGTATTCTAATCTTCTTTGTTTTCGTTTTTTGCATTGTTTAGCCCCAACAAAATCATTACTTTCCCCATCTTCGCTTACGTTTGTGAAAATCATCAAGCGCATGCATCAAATCCTCCCGTTCAAAATCTGGCCAAAGTTTTTGCTCAAAATAAAGTTCACTATAATCAGATTTAAATGGCATAAATCCAGAAAGACGAATTTCTCCTGAGGTTCTTATGATTAAATCTGGATCACTTACTCCGTGTGACCAAAGTCTTTTTTCAATCTCGTCCTGTGTTATCCCTTTTGGGTTGTTTGCAAAATCAACTGCTATTTTTTTTGTCATATCCACGATCTCTGCTCTTCCTCCATAGCCTATAAAAAAATTAAGCTCATACTCGCTATTTTTTGAAGTATTTTTCTCTACTTCTTCAATTCCTTTTTGTATTTTTTTTGGAAAACGAGTTTTGTCCCCTATAAATCTAACTCTTACATTATGACGATCAAATTCTGCTTCCTGCATTATTCTTGCAAGTCTTGTTTCAAATGCCAAAAAAAGTCCCTGTACTTCATCCAAATCTCTATTGAAGTTCTCAGTAGAAAATGCCCAGAGCGAAACAGTCTTTATTCCCTCGTCGCGACACCATCTTATAACTTCCCCCATCCTCTCTATCCCCTTTTCGTGTCCGTGTATAGGTTCAAGCTCATGGATTTTTGCCCATCTTCTATTTCCATCTGGAATTATTGCAAGATGTCTTACTTCATTTCTTTTACTCATGTATTTACTGTAATTTTAAAGAATATAAAACGTAGCTAGTCAGCCTTTTTTTGTTCCTTCACATTTTTTCAATCAATCCTATTCGTTTCGCAATCTTGATAAGTGTCGGAATACCTCTTGTATAAAACGGAATCGTTTTTCCAAATGCAATCGTAGTCTTTTTTCTTAATGATATATCAAGTGGTGCATCATCTTCTATATATGTAAATGCGCGACCACACTCACAAATTAAATGTGCATCTGAACCTGCAGTTTTTGCAAAGTCATTGGAATCTGCAAAGTCTCCTGCTTTATTATTATCTTCTCTTTTTATTGTGTGAGAATTTATGGTCTCAATTGCGTCAATAAAACGCAAATCATGCTTTGAGAATTTATCTGGATGCGTGGCGCCCTTTCTATAAGAGTCAAACGGATGTGGAAGAATAGCAAACCCCCCCTGGTCATGTATCTCATCACAAAGAGATGCAAAATCTTTTTGTTCTATCATTTGTTGCAAATAAAGACCTATAACCTCTCCACGTTGAGTATTAAACTCGCATGCGGGAATTATCTCTATATCTATATCGTGTTTTTTTGCATATTCTTGTGCATGTATATGTGCACAAAATCTATTATGGTCAGTTATTGCAAATCCACTAAACCCAAGTTTATAATATTTTTTTACAAGATCCTGTGGTCTATTCAAAGAATCATGGGAATAGTGCGAATGTACATGTAAATCAAACTTTTTCATTTTATCAGCTCAGAATTGTTCTAATCCATGTTTTAGCAATTTTTGGATCTATCATTTTTGAGTATTCATCCATTTCTCCAATTTGGTTCAAAAGCTTATCCACTTTAAGCCCCTGCACAGCTTTAAAACACAAATCTAATCCATCCTCAGTAAGTGCATCAAATCCAAATCTTACTAAATCGTGAAGTGTTAAATCAAACCCATATTTTTTATTACATATCTGTTCATATTCTTGAGGATTTTCAAATTTTTGTCCTGCAATTTTAGCACATTGTGTTCCAAAAAATATTCCTCCACCTGAAGTTGATTTTACCTGACCTGCACTATCACCAACAAGTAAAACGTTGTAATTATCTACTTTCTTTGCAATTCTTGGTCTTCTACAAATGGGGATAAGCGCTCTAAACTCGTTTTTTAAAATCATTTTTGAGGTGTCTATTTTATTTTCATGTAAAAATTTTCTCTTAGCTTCAATTAAGTCGTATTCCTGACCTACGCCAAGCCCTATTTTTGCACATTTTTCATTAACTGGGATTATCCACCCTATAAATCCGGGTGCTTGTTGTGGGCTAAAAAATACATCAACTGCTTGTAAATCCTCACATCTAAATTCAAAATCCGCTTGCCAACACGAAGCATATCTTGGGATTTTTTCAAAATCAAAAATGCGTGCTACTGTGGATATTGGGCCATCTGCGCCAATTACGTTTTTTGATAATAAATCTGACTTTTTACAAATTTTATGGTCAAGTTTTAATTTTCCACCTTCATTTTCATAAGTTCTACAAAGAAGTTCATCAAAACTTTTTCTACATATTACATGTGCTTTTTCGTTTTTATAAGATAAACAAAAAGACTCTTTTTTTGCATGTATATTAGCTCTTTTTATGGAATTGAGAATTACCTCACTTTTTTGGCACTTAATATAACTCATTATCTGTTCAAGTCCAGAATTAGAAATGAGCCCAGAACAATGAACAGGTTCTGCCACTTTTTTATGCTCCTCGCTAACTAACACGTCCTTGTGTGTTCTAAGGGCACTAATAGCTGAAAAAATTCCAGCAGGACCCGCGCCTATCACGTGCAAATCATGCATATTTTGGTTATTGTACTAAAACTTAATTAATCCAAAACAAAATATTTGAAGAAAACAACTATAACTCACTGCAATAAGCATAAAAAAATTAAAATAAAAAATAATAAAGTTTGGTCTATTGCGCTTGTCCAGTTACTGTTGCAACAACTACTTTTTGCGGAACCGTTGCGGCTTCATCTCGGTAATTGAACTTTACATATAACCTACCTGCAAAGTCTTCGCCTGCGCTAATTGTTGAGGCAAGACCGTCAGAATCATAACATGGCGCTCCTGTGCTTATAAGTCCGATTTCTTCTCCATGAGAAACATAATCTCCTAGCGGAACTAATTGTTTCCATGCAATTGTTGATGGCAAACTAGAACCACGCACGCATACCACTTCTACATTTGTTATACTTTTTTGCTGTCCGTTAACTACTGATGCAAGCACACTATTTGTAATTCCTCCCGTTGTCGCCACATCATCTCCCAATATTCTCACACCTTCACAAGAGAATCCTGCTGATTGAAATATACAACTCTCTGGTGCCGAAAATGGTCTAATGTACATCAAAACTGCAATTACAATTACTATGACTAACAACGCCCATCCATAAGTCATAAGATATTCCATCGCCGATTGACCTTTACTCATTTTAATCAAGCTACTCACCTCAACTTTCATAACCTCGTTTAACGAGGCGATTATTATAAACATTTCTATAATTGCTTTAAACTACATTCCGCCCATGCCACTTACAAATTTTCCTACGACTTCAATCACTACAAAAAATATCACGCATCCAACTGCAAGAATGAATGGTAAGTATTTGATCCCTTCTCTTTGATTTCCTTTTCTTATTATTCCTATTAACAATGATGATGATATAGATGTTATCAATAACGATATCATCACAAATACTGTAAATTGTTCAGAGCTAACTATGGGTGTTTGTGGTTGTATGAAAGTAGATGTAAAACCACCTTGCATTTCCGCATCTGGTATTTGTGAGAATACTCCCTCCATCATAAATACTAATTTTGCAGATACTCCAAACAAAAACGGCGTTCCAAATGCGGCAGCAAAAACAATAAATATGACGTACATTAAAAGAGACGCCGATATCTCTTGTTTTATTATTTGCATATCTCTGGCATCCTGTGCTGTTCTCTCAAGTATAATTGCAATCTTAGAGCCTGATGCAAGACCTTGTTTAATCAATGTAACTGTGCGTCTCACTATTTTGGAATCAATAGCTTCTGTTAGGTGTCCAATCGCCTCTGCAAACGGGACTCCTCCAAAAGTGCGTTTTGCAACAACCTCTACTTCATCTGATAAAAGACCAAATTCTGGTTTTGCTGCTTGCCATAATGCTTGATCTACTGTCATACCTGCACGTGCATTTGCTGCCGCGAGCACTAAATAATCTGGTAAATCTTT
>CAZHIX010000005.1:7642-32800 GCA_964532715.1 Microcaldota archaeon
AGAATTATTAATCAATAAAATATCATCGGGGCGTAAAAAATCTGGTAAATCTTTTTCCACCTGTTCTCTTCTTCTATCTGCAGCAAATATCACTAATACGTATCCTATCAATGCAATAAACGAAAAAACAAATATAAATGACATAATTATAGTAAAAACTGGTACAAATAATGGTGTGAATAACAACAATGGTTTGAGTGTTATCAAGCAAAATTTGAATACATATGCTCTAAGTACTGTTACTGTGCTAAACAAAAATGCAACAAGTATTGAAATCAAAATGGCAGATATTACATAAATCCCTGCAAATCTTTCTGGAGTTATTCTAAATCCGCCTCTAGATAAAAAGTCTTCAAGGTTGCGTATTTTTTCTCTGCCAAACGCGCGTCCAATTGCATCATATATTAAATTTGCTTTCATCATAAAATCTCCTACAAATCAAAATTTGGTCTTGAACTTTGTGCAACTGATAAAAACAGGTATTGTAGTAAAATTATGACTCCAAGCATCCCTGCCATGAATGTAAGTCCCATAGATTCAAATCCAACTCCAACTACTGAGAAAACAATAATCATAAATGCAACTCCCAGTGAAGGTATAACAATTCCAAAAAGCATGTAAAACATGACTAATGGATTCAATTTCTGTCCATACGCTTTTAGCTGAATCATTTGTTCTTTTGCAACTTGTTCAAGAACTGCCTCAAGAGAATCTGCAACATCTGAACCAGAAGCTATTGAGTTTGCAATCTGCAATACTATTCTCTTAAAATATGTAGACGGAGATTTTTCTGCAACTTCATGTAATGCCACTGATGTGGGTACTCCTAATGTTATTTTTTCAACTATTTTGCTAAATTCTCTAGACACTTCCCCATATTCATTAGATATCCCAAGCATAGCATCAAACAATGTAACTCCCGAACGCAACTCTATCAACAAATGTCTGCCTGCAAATACTATCTCTTTGTCAATCTCCTTCCCTCTTTTTATTATCCTAACTCTTGGTTCATATATTGAGGAATTAAAAGAAAACAAAAACAATATCGGTAGTGTAATCAGTATCACACCAATAGTTGTAAGTATATCTACTTTTTGAGTTACAAATGCCCACAGAAGTATGAGCTCTATAATTATCGTGCTTGAAAATGACATTATTAAGCATTTTTTGACGAATTCTTGTGGTGCAATATTCATGTTAGACATTTCTATTTCTTTACTAAGTCTTGGAAGTCGTTTTGATATTATAGAATAAATATATCTAAATGTTTGTAGTCGTTGTTCTCGTCTTAACGGTGTACTCACAAACGGATTTGGGGCAGAATCTTTTGTTGGTTGTATCTTTTTTGCACACATGAATACCACACACGCATTTACTTTTTAAACTTCTTGTCTGTCACAACTGCTTTTGTTTGAGCATTTTGTTCCTTATTTGAATCTGATTCGTCATCTTTCTCATCAATACCGTGCATTCTTGATATGACTCTATCTCTAAAGTCCTCAATGCTCATTCCACCCATAGCATATATTTGATAAAGCCACCTGCAATTTTCCTTAGAATAAGCAATTAGCAATTCATCAGTGATGTCTTTGTCTTCTTTAATATTTTCCGTTTTAGGTGTTTGCTCTTTTATCTTATCTTGTGCCATTTTAACTGGAGTATCAGCTTCATCTACTTGACTTTCTTTTGGTGTATTATCCGCTGTCTGTTCTTGTTGTTTTTTACTCATATCTACATTATACAGTGGGTTTTGTTCTTGATTATTTTTTTCATTCGCATCCTTAGTTATTGTACTATTCAAATTTTGTTGTGTTATTATATTTTTATTTTTTATATTTTTGTTACTGCTCATACTCTCCGATTTTAATTCACTGGTGTTTAGTTGATTTGATTGTTTTTGGGTCAAATCACTAGCTTGTGTTTGGTTATTTTTGTTTATTCCAAGTCTGTTTGCAAGGGAGCTGAATAACCCTGGTTTTACTACTGGTTTTTGTACCTGTTCTGTCTTTTCTTTTGATTTTACAACCGGTTGCTCACTTACGTTTTTTTGTTCTGCCTGCTCTTGAGTTTTATTCTCTTGATGTGGTTTTTCGTTCAAATCATTGTCTTTGGTTGTTTGTTTTTGCAAATTGGCTTTATTTTTTATCATATCCTGGGCAACATTTTCAAGTTCATCAATAGGGTCTTTTTGATGATTTACAATTTTTTGAGGACCGATTTGCGGAATGCTTGGTGTCTGAGTATAATTTTGAGTTTTCGTGGCATTACTATCATTATCTGATTTTGGGTTATCTTTATTCTCGTTTGTCGCTTGATCAACGTCCACTTGCGGTTTATCTTCAGATTTAATCAAACCTAATCTATATCCTAATTTACTGTTTGTATATTTTTCTTTGTAATTATCACTACTATTATTTTGCATATTCCGATTTTTTATCTCATTTAATCCTGTTTCATATTCTTGTTTATTTTTATATTGACTAATATTTTGCAGATGGTTATCTTCTTTTTTAGTTTTATTTGTTTTTGCAACTGGTTTTATTTCTTCAGGTTTAAACTTCCAATCTCCAATCTCAATTATTTTTGTCATTGCTTTTTTGTCATGTATTATGTGTGCTTTTCTACTCTTTATGTGCATCTGTTTATTGTTTATCACTTTATTATTTTTTGGTTTTTTGAATGAAGCAATAATCGTTTTTTTAGTTTTTATTTGTCTGTCCTGCGTCTCATCATTCTTGTTCTCACTATTTTGCCTTTCATTTTCATATTCACTTAATTGTTTTTCTTGATGTCCAATTTCATCTGAGTTTTCAACTGTTTTTTGTTCTTTTACGTTTTGTTCATTTAAGTTTTTCTTAGGTGTTACATTATCTTTTCTTATCATTCTTTGAACCTGTATTTCCGTGTCTGTTGTGCTATAAATCGGAGCCTTTGGTGTATAGACTGGTGGTGGGTTTAATTGTGTTTTACTATATTCATTTTCATCTAATCTATCTTGAGCATTTTCGTCCTCATGATTTTTACTATACGTGTAATTGTCTTTTGTATCAATGCCCTCATTTATTTTTTTCTTTTCTTCAGCTGTATGTATGTTCTTGTTTGGTTTTTTTAGCATTTCTAAAAATCCAGATATTAAATTTTCCTTTCTATTTTGTTTATCATCTATTTTCACTACAATGTTTTTTTCAGGTATCTGTTCTTGTTCCACATCATTTTTCTTCATTTCAGAAATTTCATCTTTCATGGCTAAAGGTGTTATGCGTATTTTTTTATCAGATTCATGTTTTTGTGCACCCGGTTTGTTTAAACTACTTCTAATTGTGCTTGTATCAAAAATATTGGGCTTTTCAAAAGTGAGTTTTCCACTCTTTCTGTTAGACTGTGCAGAATTAACTATTTTCTGTTTTCTCTGCAATTCTTTTTCATCACTCTGTTCTATCTGTTCATCACTATTTGTTATTCTCTTTTCCTGCAAATTCTGTGTTTTAGAAGCTGTTCTTTTTTGCATATTATTTATTTTTTTTTCTGATGTTCTTTGTTGAGTTTTCTCTTTTTTATCTGCCAATAATTCATCTATCTGTCCTTTTACATCATACTTAGTATTAGTTGGTTTAACTGGTTCAATTTCTGAGTCCTTATAACTAAATCCATAATAATTGTCAAAAGATGTTCTAATTAGTGGAGATTGTTCAAGTTCATCTTTTTTTTCTTGATATTCCTTTCTAGTGCTGGTTTCATCCTCAAATTGGGTTAAAGACCCCGCAACTCGATCGACGGCTAAAGCCGTCGGTGCACCAACGCCTGTGTACAGGCGTTGATTGCGTTGCGGGTCCAATTTGGGGATAGACTGCCGAATGAGGGATACCCCACTGCTTGCAGTGGGGACTCTTCGGCGGGCTTCATCGTGCATCCTCACATTTTTATCGTGTGTTTGGATATTTTCATCTTCCTTTAAATCTTTATATTCGTCATTTGCCAGCTTTTCATGTTCATCTATGTCTATATTCTCAGAAGATCGGCTCTCATCTATTTCGTTATTTTGTTTCTGCCAACTTTTTACATCATCTTTGTGCAATTCTGCATTTTCTTGTTTATTATCGTCTTTATCTTCTTTTTTTTCATCTTCTTGATCATCTTTACCATACATCTTATCCATGTTCATATCATTTTCATCATTATCTTGAAATAATTCATCTTGCTCTTTTATTTGTGATTCAATCTTTCTTTTTGGTTTTATGATTGGTGCCCCAAAACCTCCAAGATCCATCTGTAGTTGTGTATCATTTTCATCCTTTTTTATTCTTGGATTGTTTTGTTTTATTGACATTTTTTTATCTGTTTGCTTTTTTTGTTCAATCGATATTTTTTGTTTTTGAGTTTCTGCATTGTTGTTTATGCTATTATATGTTTGTGATCTGATTTTTTGAGTAACTGTTCTATCGTTATCATTTTCATCTATGATTGATTCATCTTCTTTGTGCATGTATTCATTTTGTTTAACTTCATTTGTTATGTTCGTATCCATTTGCACGACATTTTTGTCATCTATGTCTCTATGCTCTTTAGTGATTTTTATCTGAGGTATCCTTGGTAATTTTACATTCAAATCGGCATGTGTATTAATTGGTTTTGTGGTTTTGTTCGTATCTAAATAATTTGGTATTGTTGTTGCCGTTGATATATTATTTTGCATTTGTTCTTTTACCCATTTATACTCCTCGTTATCTTCACCACTCTCTTTGTTTTTGATTATTGCTGATTGTGTATTGTAGTAGCCTTCATCATTTTTGATATCCTCTCTGTTATTAGTGTCTGGTATCTTCCGATCATCTTTCTTATTATTCATCTGGTTTTTTGAAGTGTTTATTGCTGACTTTAACTTATTCAAAATCATATCTACGTTCTGTTCTTTTTTATCCGACTGTTGTTTCGTGGTTACTTTAAGCTTTACTTTATTTTGAGGGTCCTTACCAAAATTTCTAAGTTCAGATACAATTTCTTCATTTTGTCCCACTTGATGTTTTTGAAGATTCGGAACACTAAAACTTATTCCGATCGCGGACTTATTTGTTTTCGATACTAATGTCATGACTAATGCCAACGCTTGTTCATAAGTTACATTTTCCATTTGTTGTTGTACGTCTTTTGTTCGTATCTGTAATTCTTCATTTCCATTTGTCTGATTAGGTATCGGTGCAAGTGCAGTCTGCTCTATTTTTTTTGAATAGTTTACACTACCTTCAAAATCAGGAATGTTTTCTATTGGTATATCAAGTGTATTGTTTTTTGCTCCAGTGTAGCTACTACCTGCACTACTGTACTTTTCATCTTTTGAATTATTATCCTCAACCAAATCAATCAGGCCCCAAATACCCAATTAGCATCTTTTCTTGCAGATGCCAAAACTTCATCTGGATTCATATAATAATGTGAGACTATGGAACCAACCGAATTAACATCTCTATATTTTTTCTTCGTCATCCATTCTAATATTTTTGCTTTACCTGCAATGTCATCTTCAATTTCTTTTAGTGTAAGTCCCGAATACAAATTAAGAGTTCTTGCAAGCGTGGTCATTTTACCAACTTCTTCAAGTTTATCTTTTTTCAAATCCCATCTATGTAAGACATTCACGTCTCCTCCTTTTTGCATTTCTCCGAATTCAAGTGTTCGTCTTATGTTTAATCTTCTGTGTCTAAACTGTACGACTATACCTGCAAGTGAATCTAATGTTGCTCTTGGCATATTAACTGGTGGAGTTGTAAGTCTAGTTATTGTCTCTTCTGCATTATCTGCATGTATTGTAGAATAAACTGAATGCCCCGTATGCATTGCTTCAAAAAGAATCTCTGCTTCTCTTTGTTTTCTTACTTCTCCCACAATTATTCTATCTGGTCTTTGACGTAATGAATTAACTAATAGGTCCAGCATAGAAACCTCTCCTTTTCCTTCAGAGTTTGGTTCTCGTGTAGTCATAGGTATCCATTGTAAAAACGAGGGTAATGTAAGTTCACGTGTATCTTCAATAGATATAACTCTTTGATTTGCCGGAATCAGACATGCAATTGCATTAAGAAAACTTGTTTTTCCAGAACCAGTTCCTCCTGCAACCAAAAGCGAGAGTTCGTTTTGAATACACAGCCAAATAAGGGCAGAAACCCTTGGCGAGATACAATTAAGCTCAATTAAATATGGTAAAGTCCATGGATTTTTTGCAAATTTTCTTATGGTAATGGTATTTCCAAAAGAGGATACTGGGTATAATGTGGCATTTACACGCTCTCCTGAAGAAAGATGTGCATCCATGAGTGGACTTAGGACGTTTATCTGCTTTCCTATTTTTCTGCCAATCATAGCTGCATAATCATAAATCGCTTCTTCTGATTTTATTACTATATTTGTTTTACACCATCCATATTTTTTGTGATAAACCCAAACAGGGTCTTTTGAAGAATTAATCACTACTTCTTCAAGTTTATCATCATGAAGTGGAGCTTCTAAATCACCCAATCCAAGTGAATTTTGAATCAGATATGCAGTAAGTATTTTTTTGTCTTGTTCCAAAAGTGTTGGAAAATGTTTTGCAAGCAATACTATAGCTCGAGCCTCAAATTTCTTTTTTACATCATCTTTTCTTCTTGGATCCATCATGTCTGTTACTTCAAGTTTTACTGTAGTAATAAGCTCTCCACGCAACGTATTAAGAACAAGCCGTGTACCCTCTGATAATCCACGAACAGAAAGGTTGTAATGAAGAACAAAATCATCTGGGTGAAAGACTATTCTTGCAAGAACTTGTATTCCTTCATTATCAAATATATATGACTCAATCTCTTTACCTCCCTCTCGCATTCCAAAACCGCCCGCAAGTATATTCGTCGGTTCTTTAATATCTCCTTTTTGTTCTTTCTCAACCATTGCTTCACCCAAATTTATTTTTCAATATCCTCTTGTTCGTACTTTTCAATCAATCTTGCGCGTGGCCGATAAAAAAGCGATGCAAGCTCATAAAATATAACTGTTCTAATATCATTATTCTCATTTACAATCCTCTGCCATTCACTCACGATATTCTTTTTATCTTGCATGTTCGCTGTGCGTTCAACTTCAAAGAATAATTCAAGACCTCTTCTAATCTTTAAAAACATTTCAAGTTTTCTTACAATCTTTGGATTCTGCATGAGTATTTGTGAATACTCTCGTGATGCCATTTCACGCATAGACTGATCAAGTTTCTGTTCATTTATTATTCTATCAAAAAACGATGCTCTCATCGCATAAACATTTTCTTTTAATTCATTGTCAAGTTTTGAAACAAAACTATAAAATTGACTTGGAGCAATAATCGATTTCTTACTATAAGCCTTATATAATCCAAGTCTTGCTACTTGATAATTCACAAGCGTATTGATATTGGGATGTCTTTGAACCAAATCATTATATACTAAATAAGCCTCTCTTGCAAGTGCATTTTGTGTCTGTTCATCTGTGAATATATTTATCGCGCCAACTGCTTTTGTAAGATTTATACATTGTTCTATCACAACTCTTTGTTCTGCAGTTGAATTTTCAAGTGCGTTCATAAATATCGATTCAAGCTCAATTGATTCTTTACTTGACTTTTGTGCTTTTGCATATTCCCAATACATTTTTTCTATTTCAAGTCCATGTAAATAATCTCGTTGTGCCACCGAACAATTTTTATAATAATTTCTAATTTGCTCATCACTTGGGACTGGGTATGATAATTCGTTTTTATATTGCATGTCCCATTGATTTACATCTACATTTACAAAATCCGATATTTTATTTGACTGTAATAAATTTATTTTTTCTATAAATGAATTTTGGTTTGGTTTACCTATATCTTCAGTTTTCCACTCTCTAATCGGATTATCTACGAGTGTCAAGTTTTCTTTATTTTCTATCTGAGTACTTCTATCATTTTTCTGTTCATCTATCTCAAAAAGAGATAAAAACGATTTTTGTCTTTTCTTTGTTTGAGTATTCTTGTCAAACATTCTTGGCTCAAGAGCTATAGGTTGTGTTGTTATTGTTTTTTGAACAGTTTGTTCTTTTGCTATTGGGTTTGTTATTTTATCTATGATGTTTCTATCTCTATCTTGTTTTAACTCCAAGCTTATTCTCGGTTTTATAATTTCTGGTGCATGGTTGTTTGTATTAATCTTTTTTATTTGAGTAATCTGCGGTTCTACAATTCTTGGCTTAATCGTAAGTATGCCTGTGTTTACTCTGTATCTTTCTATTTTTTCTATATTCAAAATTTTTGGTTGTAAATATGTAAAACTCCCTTCTGCTGTATTGGTTTTAATCAACGACATCTGTGGTTGAATTCTTGCCATATTTATCTTATTTAAAACTGGCGAATACTTAGGTTTTTGATAAAATACTCCTTTGCGCACTTTATATTTCTCAATTTTTTCAATTGCTATAAATGCCGGTTGATAATTTATTTCATAACTATTCTCTTTGCTATGTGTTATATTCAAATTTACACTTCTAGTCTCATGTGTGTCTTCATGTACAAACTTATTTTTGTTTAAGTCTAAATTATTCTTTTGTGCATATACCTTTTCAAGTAGCGATGCTTCTTTTGGTTTAGCATCAAATAGCCCCATCTTTACTTCATATTTCTCAATAATCTGCATGTGTTGTGAATATGGGAAATTTTCATATCCAACAATTTCAGTACTATGTCGTCCAAGTAATGAATCTTGAGTTTCAATACTTAGAACTTGCATAGTGCTTGCAGGTTTTTGTGCAAAAATTCCTGTTTCTATTTTGTATTTTGCACAGTATCCAATATCTATCATTATTGGTTTTCCAATCATTGCGTGCTGGTGTTGTCTATTGGTGTATTTTTGTGCAAGCTCTAAAATGTCTTTGTTCTCTATGCCTGTGTACGGTTCATATCTTTCAAACTCAATAGTTTCATTAACAATTCTTGGTTTGTGTATTTGTAAAAAAATTATGTTATTTCTGTGTATTTCATGCATTGGAAGATAAACTGGCATGTGTGCCTGTTCTATATATCTATCCATTTTTGTCTGTTCCAAATTGCTTTTTTCATGCATTTTAGTTTCATACGTATTTTCATATCCATCATTTTCTTTTTTTTGCAATAATGATCTTTTCAAATACATCTCAACAATTCTTGGTTTTTCATTTTTGTTTGAGTATAAACGGTATCTATCTATAGGTTGCATAGTTACAATTGTTAGTCTGGGCGTATCTGTAATCTTTTTATTTGATAAAAACTCATATCCTGTTTTACTTTTTATTGTATTTTGTTGTTCTTTTTTATTTTGAATTATATTGGAAATATTTGTAATTTTTCTTATCAGATTTAAAGCAACGTTTTCATCTTGTTTTTTTATCTGTTCAAAATCGCGATCATCGTTTTTTATGTTTGTCAATCTTTCTTTTGAGCGTGTTTTAACTTCTGATTTTTGCAATATCTTGTGTTTATCTATTTTAGTTTTTTTTCCATTTTTTGAATTCTTCAATAAACTGTCTGATTTTTTTTCTAATGTTATATGTTCAACATTTTGCGCATATTTTTGTTCCTGCGGTATAAATTTTGCACGTTTTATCTCCTCAATTTTTTCCATTGGGCGATAACTCTGCCCATTTTGGGTGTCCATCCTATGATCCTTAGTGTTTTCACGGTGCAACAATTCATTTACCTCAATGTTTTTTTCTGCGGGTGCATCCGGTAATTCATCTTTTTTTTCAATTATCGAAGAGATAACACTAGACTTGCTGTCGCTAAAAATACCTCTGCGGTGCTTGCCACCAAGCCTTGAATCGCTTCTTTTCATGCTTTTCTGCCCGCATTTGCACACGAAGAGGTCATTTAAAAAGTATTCGCACATCTTTGTGAATATGCGATTCTCAATATATATAAGTGCAGATAAGCCATACGAAATCTATCATTAATCTCAAAATTGTGGTTGTACATAAATTGTGCATAATCGTGCTCAGTTTTTCATGCAAATTGTATTAAATTTACAAAATCTAACTGTTATCAGCCAATTATAATGGCCTGTGATCTATAAGCAAGTTTTACTTGTGATGATTATATACGGACGGACTGATGCCTTTTCATTAGCCTGACCGACAGGGTTGTTTGGCTAATGACGAGTTTTGGAGCAGTGAAACATCAGCAAGTTCCTAAAGAAATATCTGGACACAGAAATTGACGCGGAAATGATGAGTGAGGGTCCAGCTGCAATCAAGGCCACATTTGTTTGGTACAAATCGCTCAAACGCATCGTCATCGTGGATAAAGATATTGACATCTATTCTCTTGATTCGGTTGAATGGGCTATCATCATTCGGATGCAAGCAGACAAGCGCATTCCCCTCAAGAGCATGCAAAAAAGCTCATCGCTCGATCCTTTAGCCGATCCACATTCATATTCATCCGATTTTTTGATTCCTCTTACACAAGAAAATTTCGATTTGTTGGCCTAACCCGAAGCGTTTATCTGGTCTGCAGAGCAAAACAGAGTCAGTTTTTGGAGAATATATGCTCCAGTGTGCAATCCGCTCTCAAACGCTTTACTTTAAGTAAGTCATACGAGGCGATATAACTGAAATTTAATTTGGCTCTTCTAGGAGTTCTATACTCAAACAGCTTGCTCAATTCGTCCAGCCTGTCAAAATCATAGCTGGATTTTAAAAATAATATAATCTCAAGTCTTTTTTCGAATGTAACTGCAATTCCGTCAGTCGCTTCGCTCTTGTTCAGCCACTTCCATAAAGCATTTTATCAGTTCTGCTATTTACAATATTCTATTATCTGGTGCTTTTTCTACTAAACGTTTATGTCTTGTTGCAAAAAGTAGAAATGAGCTAATAAGTGAAATTATTAGCCCCCATATAAATGCAAACGACCACCCATTCCACTGCATCGGATAGACGACACCAGTAATAAATCCTGAAGGTACTGCGCATAGTGCCGTTATCCAATAAAAGGAACCGAGTCGTGATCCCATTTCATCATTTGGAAAATGTGTAGCTACATATACTCTTATACTAGTTTCATAAGAACCAAGAAATAATCCATATACTGCAAATGCAAAACCTAAAATAATTGGTTCATTTACAATTAAAAATAAAAAACACACAAAACCAAATGTTGCAAATGATAATCCTAATACTGTTTTTGCACCTATTCTATCAATAATTTCACCTATATACGTAGAAGTCATCATACCTACAAAATTTGCCAATACATAAAACAACGGTATTACAAAATATGCTATACCTATATCTGTTGCTCTCAAAACAAAAAACGCCCATGATATCATTCCTAATGAAAAAAACGCACAAAGAAGTAAAAAATTCCTCCATTTTCCTGGTGGGGGCAAAAGCACCGTGCGCAGATTTGGCGCTTTAGGTATGCGTATAGGCTCTTTTATTTTGAGTACAAGTGCAAGTCCAAATATAGCTGGAAAAACTGAAATAAAAAAAACAAGTCTGTATGCTTCTGAATTATTTAGTCCAAAATATGCAAACAATGCTAAAAGTGCAATGCAAACAAGTGGTCCAACAACCGCGCCAAAATTGTCTGCTGCTTTTCTAAAACCCATAATTTTTCCAAGGTTAGTTCCGGCCGAATCAGTCGCTAAAAATGCGTCCCGTGGCACTACTCGTAAGCCTTTACCTGCACGATCAGCTGAGCGAATTAAAAGTGCTACTGGCCATCCGGTTGCAATTGAAAAAAGCGGTTTTGTGATTGCCGAAATCGCATATCCTATGGAGATTAGTGGTCTGCGTTTTGGCATTCTATCTGAAATTATTCCAGAAATACCCCTCACGGAATGTTCTGTTCCACTGGCCACTCCTTCAATAATTCCCAATATTGCAGGTGGAGCTCCTAATATTTGCGTAATGTAAATAGGTAAAATTGGAAATATCATCTCAGAAGATATATCGTTAAGCAAGGATGTAAGTGAAAGAAGTAGCGCATTTTCGGATAGCCAAGTTGGGATATATTTTGAAAAAAGTGTTTGTTTTTTATGCATAGACTTAGCTGTGTTTTGTTTATGTATCGCGCATGCATGTTTTTTCATATCATGCTAATCTATCATTAGTGATATAAACATGTCTCAGTCTTCACATGGCTTGAGAAAGATTCGCGATGAAATGTATGGGGAATTGAAAACGATGAAATTGTAATAATTTTAACTATATTTTTTACAGATTTATCTATTTTTATTGATAATTATATTGAAACTAATACATTTGTGATTAAATGTCAAAAAATACTAAAATAGCTGATCCAGACACCCGATTTTACATAGATATTGATTTAAAGAATAAAAAAATCATCAACTACAATCATGGTCAGCGACAAAATTTAGAACAACTTTTATCCGATCCAAACGTTTGTAGGATCTTCATCACTTTTGGTCAATTTAATAAATTAAAAAAAGGTATTTTGTTTTGTGAGAACACGAAGCAGTAATTAGCATGTGGAGCTTTTGCATTCTCATAGCAATAACACAAGTCATTTTAAACATATGAACTTGTGCAGTTTTCTCATCTTATTCAAATATAAATTGTTGTGCACATATCAATATTATGGAAAAGGTTATATTGCATAGAGACACACTTAGAAACAGTCTCAAGCCATTTACATTAAATATTTTTTATGTTAAATCACATTCCACCAAAAATCTAGATTATCCAGAGAAAAATTCAAACTTAAGTGTTAAGTCTTCAATTAATGATTCGTCACATGCTACTAAGCTAAATCGATTATTCTTATCTTCCTCTAAAAAGGATATTAATCTTCGCAGTCTTCGCACACTTGAAGATTTAGAATCTTTGTGGGATTTAGCAGAGTCAATTTATTCTACTAAATTAACGCTAAATGATCTTCTTGATAAGCTTTATATCACGCGTCACGATGTTAATGAAAAAATAAGTGCGCTAAAAAATAAGTATGGTAAAGATTTTGATTTGCTTGTTCAATCACGCAACAAGGAGACTCAATTATATATCACGGCTCAAATACGAAGTCGCAATGACAAATTACATTCTAATTGATTTTGAATCTCATTTGGTTTTACAAATATGCATGTAATTAAATTCTTTTCGGATGTTATTATTTATAGAGTTTGAGTTTAGATATGTGTATGAATAACGATTTAGTGTTTGTGCTAAAATTGGCAATATGATCTTTAATAGACTGTAATTTTTGTTTTAATTAGCATATCAAATTTACGTGTGAATATTATGCCTAGCGTATTTGACATCGTTGGACCCATAATGGTAGGACCTTCAAGTTCTCATACTGTGGGTGCGTTACGTCTTGCACGTGTAGCGTCAAAAATAAAAGGTTCGTTTGATTCTTTGACCATCATTCTGTACGGTTCGTTTGCGGATAGCGGTGCAGGGCATGGGACTGATCGTGCCATTATTGCTGGTCTTTTAGGAATGGACATAAAAGATATCCGAATTAAAAATTCATTCGATTACGCTAAAGATAAAAACTGGTCATATAAATTTGAGCGAGCGGCATCTGATGTAGGAAAACACCCAAATACCGTGCGTTTTGTTTTTAGTGATAAGAACAAAGACTTTTATATCGAGGGCGAAAGTGTTGGTGGGGGAGAAATCAAAATCACAGAAATCAATGGAGTCAGACTTTGTGCATCTTTTAAGCAACCCACATTAGTAACCAAACAAAACGACGAGCCAGGCTCTATGGCTAAGGTTCTAAACATTTTGGCTAAAGAAAAAATTAATGTTTCTGCTATAACTAGCTGGAGAGAAGCTCGCAACACTGATGCTATTGCAATCATAGAATTAGATCAGTCTTTGAGTGAAAAAGTTGCAAACGAAATAGAACAACTTGAAAATGTTCAATGGGCTCGCCATGTAGATGACTTATGGAGAGCCGTTGCATAAATGCGTGATCATTATGGCTCAATCGTATACTCAAAAATATTTAATATCATGTTATCCTGACAAGCTATCAACTGCAATTTTAGAGCTTGAATGCAAAGAAAACAATATAAGCAAAAAAGATGCAAATCAAAAAATGCTCGAGTATGTACATGTTTGGCGCGAGTGTGCTAAAGAAATGTCAAATAGCACTCAAAAAACAAAAAGTGGTCTAATAGGTGGAGAAGCTCAAAAAATAATACAAACAAATGATTACATTGGTGGGTCTTTGATGCAAAAGGCAGCTTTTTATTCAATTTGTGTTGCGCAATCAAACGCTCTTATGGGGCAAATTGTAGCGGCGCCTACTGCCGGTTCTTCAGGTGTATTGCCTGGGGCTTTACTTGCTTTTGCTGATGAAAAAAAAATTGACGATAGTCAAATAGCTTCAAGTATTTTTGCCGCAACTGGAATAGGTTTGATTATTTGGCAAAAAGCTTCATTTGCAGGTGCTCAGATTGGCTGTCAAGGAGAAATTGGAAGTGCGACTGCAATGGCTTCTGCAGCAGTCTGTGACTTAAGTGGAGGATCTGCTAAGCAATCTTTTGATGCAGCTTCTTTAGCTCTTAAAAGTATGCTTGGTCTTGTATGTGATCCAATTGCAGGTTTAGTAGAGGTTCCATGTGTGAAACGTAATGCTTCTGCGGCAGTTGTAGCAATACATTCTGCTGCTTTAGCTCGTTGTGGTGTTGAAAGTAAAGTGCCTTTTGAAGAAGTTGTATCTGCTATGTCAGATATAGGTTTGAAAATGGATTCAACATTGCGCGAAACATCAAAAGGTGGTTTGGCAACAACTCCGACTGGTATCAAAATTGCCAGTTGTATGTCTGAATGTATCTGGAAGTCAAAATGTTGTTACAAATAATTTACATTGTCATAGTGTGTTGCATAATTAAACGCAAAATTTAGTCAAATTCGATCTAAAGATTTGTGCAAAGATTGTTGTTTTGCAAAAAAGGGCATCTCAGGGATAAAATGCAACAACCCATATCCATCTTTTAGGCATCATTTAATATTCTTGCTTGACTTATCTGGTTTGGGTAATTTTATGGGAATGAGTAAAAAAGACCTTTGCAGAAAAATTGCAAATGCTAAAAAAAGAATAGCTGAGCTTGAACCTCTTGTAAAAAAAGATCCTCTAAAAAAGCACCCTGAGCTTCATGATGAACTTGATAAATTAAAGAAAAGTTTGCAATAAACAAATTAGCTTATTTTTTTGAGAATTTTAGGTGTGATATTATGAAAGGAAAAGTTGCAATTATAACTGGTTCCACAAAAGGAATAGGTCTTGGAATCGCCCAAGAATTTGCAAAGCAAGGTGCAAATTTAGTAATAAGTGCAAGAGATCAAAAAGAGTGTGATGTAGTTGCACGCAAAATTTCTTCAAAATACAATGTAAAGACGTTTTCAGTCGCTTGTGATATGTCCAATATATCTCAAATAAAAAATCTTGTGGATACTGCAAATCGTAAATTCAAAAAATTAGATATATTTGTGAATAATGCTGGAATATACCCTTTTAGTCCAATTCAAAATATAGACGAAAAAAGTTGGGATCTAGTTTTAGATGTAAATTTAAAGGGAAGTTTTTTTGCAATAAAATATGCATCTGAAATAATGAAGCCAGGTTCAAAAATTCTAATAATAAGTTCAATCGCATCTTTTGTAGGATTCTCATCTCTTTCGCATTATTGTGCATCAAAAGGAGGAGTAAATTCTCTTGTGCGCGCTAGTGCTTTAGAACTTGCTTCAAAAAAGATAAATGTAAATGCCATTGCGCCAGGTGCAATAGAAACTCCTGGCGCGACCTCCAATATGGATAAAAATGAAAAAGAAAAACGAGCCACGGCTATCCCTCTAAAGCGTTATGGAAAACCATCAGATATAGCTTGTGCTACTGCATTTTTATGTTCTAGTAAATCTGATTATATAACTGGTCAAATTCTTACTATTGACGGTGGTTGGACCATTCAGTAATTAGCGATTAAGAAAACAAAAAGGTGAAAATTATGGATGAAAAAGAATGTTGCCCAAAATTTGATCCAAAAAACTGGGAAGAAAAAACCCATATTTGGAAAAATAAAAAATTTGTGAAAGACAAAGTATTCACACTTTTTTATATGCCGATAAATTTTGGAAGTGTAATCTCAAAGCTTTTTCAAAAAACTCAAAATGCAAATGCAACTATGCCTGATTGGCTTTGTTTATCTGATCATACCTCTATGTTTAACATGGACATATATTTAGCAGTAGATAAAGAAGTTGAAAATGCAAATAATGTTTCAATGGATGGTAAATTTTATAGCAAAGTCTATGAAGGACCATTTAGCGATACTGGCAAATGGTGCAAGGATTTCCAAGCACACTTAACGATTAAAAAAATGTCTATGGAAAAAATGTTTATGTGGTATACAACCTGTCCAAAATGTGCCAAAAAGTATGGGAAAAACTATGTTGTAGTTATAGCAAAAGTAGAATGATTAATGGCATCTACTGAAAATAATTCAGCTGGTTGAGTTTATGGTGGGTAATCAGGATTTTGATATTTTATCTCAATTAAGACAAGAGCTTTCTCTGAGTGCGGATATTCATACTAAGAATACTGCACAACGTTTTTTTAAAGAGCAAATAAAGGTGTATGGGATTAAAACTGCAGTCGTGTCAAAAATATCAAAAAAGCATTTTGAAAAGATAAAAAACTCAAGTAAATCTGAAATTTTTAAGCTTTGTGAAAAACTCTTTTCATCTGGATATATGGAAGAATCATTTATTGCATGCAATTGGGCTTACAACTCAAATAAGAAATTTGAAAAAAGTGATTTTTATATCTTTGAAAAATGGATCGAAGACTATGTAACTAATTGGGCGACCTGTGATACCCTGTGCAATCACACTGTAGGTGCGTTTATTGAGAAATATCCAAAATATGCAAATGACCTCAAACGCTGGGCAAAATCAAAAAACCGCTGGATGCGCAGAGCCTCCGCGGTATCTCTTATTATACCTGCAAAAAGCGGAAAATTTCTAAAAGAATCATTTGAAATATCAGATATACTTTTGACGGATCAGGATGATTTAGTGCAAAAAGGATATGGCTGGCTGCTCAAGGAGGAAAGCCGAAAATGCCAAAAGCAGGTATTTGATTATGTCATCAAAAACAAATCAAAAATGCCACGGACTGCATTACGTTATGCAATTGAGAAAATGCCAAAAGAGCTCAAAGAAAAGGCAATGGCTAAATAAAACTGTATTTGTCACATTTTCAATATTTCAAAAAAATCCAATACCTTTGCCTTCTCAAAAATATTTCGTAAAATCCCTTGGTTTCATAATCGGTTTTTGAAATTTCAAGCAAGAGCGCATAGTTTCAATTGCCAGTCTGGTCTTTTCAAAAATATTGGTGCTGTTATCTAATCTATTGAAATTAGTAGTTTGCATATTCTTCTTTTTGGATTGTAATACTGTCAAGTATTCTTCAAATATAATCGCAGGAGAAAAAGCTTTGATTCTGTATTGCTCAATTCTGTCCATAAGCCCAAGATATGCAGACATTTTTTCTCCATCTTTAGAAAAACATTTTTTTATACTCTGCATATTCTTTGTGATACAATTAATGCACGCATTAAACAACTTTAATTTCTCATAATTTTTGTTCTCTTTTTTAGGTATGTAATTTGCGCAAATAAAAAAAAGCGTGTCAATCGCATCACTTGTGCATGCGCTATAAATTCGTTGATTTTTAATGTAATTCGTTTCACTCAAAAAAGTTGAAATTTCTCGTATTGCCTCTTTTTGCATCTGTGTATTTCTCAATTCAAAAAGAGCTTCAAAAACCTCTTGTGCGTTTGCGCATCTTTTCAAATTGCTTATGGCTATAATTGAATTTGAGTGGCAAAATGTAGTTGTTGTATGATTATTAGTCTGCTCATCAGAATCATTTTGTATACTAGTCAGGTTCAAATCTAATTGGTTATAGTTTGGATTTTCTATCTGTTTGAAATATTTGTTTTTATGCACTTTTTTTTGTTTTTCTTTTTGCATAATAATCACGTGTTAACATTTCTAATTAATTACATTATTACTTTGTGCAAAATAATCATTATGTGTGTTTAATTCTATTGTTTAATACATTTATCTCACTTCAATTATTTAATATGTCCTTTGCACTTTACATATTTGGTTTTAAACTTTATTTGCACTTTTTCTCGTATGCCAAAAAAATACAATGTTTTCTCAAAACTTTTGGATGCATCTAATAAAGAGATTTTTGAAAAATTAGCCTTCTCCAAGCGCGCATTAGTAGAACGAATTACATCTTTTGGTCAATCAACCCCAAAAGGTAAATGGTTAACACAAACAAAAAACGAGTGGGTAATTCTACTAAGTGGTAGCGCGACTCTCGTATTCATGGGTAAAAAACCACTAAAACTTAGACCAAATGATTATGTGTTCATTCCATCGGGGTGCAAACATCGCGTGCACAGTACAAATAAAAAACAAAAATCTGTATGGATTGCATTTCATTTTGATTAATTCTCAAAAGTTCATTGTCAAGCTGATGCAAAAACTCTTTCGCAAAACCGTAGTGAGTGCATTGGTCGGTATATGTGCTCAATCTTCAAACTTTAGCGTGCAAGTAACTCTTGATAGGGTGTTGCATAATTAAACGCAAAATTTAGTCAAGTTCAATTCGTGAATTTGTGCAAAAATTGTTGTTTTCCAAAAAAGGGTGGCTCGGAGATAAAACGCAACACCCTAATTTTGAGTCAAAATATACATTTAAGTATATTAGTGCAGGTTTCTAAATTATGCTTAGCCGTTTTAGAACCAGCACTCCAAAGCATGTTCTTGGTGTGGATATTGGAGCCACTAAAATAGAATGGGTCTGTCTGAGTTCTTCTAAGGTTGAATCAAGTGGCAAAGAAAGCACAGATTCAAAAATGCAAAATTCACAACTTGTAAATTTCATATCTGATCTGGCCGAACAAAATCGTGCAGATTGTATAGGAATATCTGTAGCTGGTTTTGTAGATAATAATCGTATAGTAAAACTGCCAAACATACCAAATATCAAAAATTTAGACCTTAGTTTCAAAATAAAAACATTTGTTCAAAATGACTTAAAATGTGCTGCTCTTGCAGTATGGGCAAGACGTAAAAAGAATTCAAACGACTCCTTTATACTCGTTTCCTGTGGTAGTGGAATCGGAGGAGCGATAATATATAATGGAAAATTATTATGTGGTGAAAACAACACTGCCGGGGAATTTGGGCACATGAAATTTACTTTTGAAACCCCTCGTTCTGAGCTTATGCTTGTAGATTGGGAATATTTATCCGCAGGAAAAGGCATTGAAAAACAATTTCATTCATTTTTGAGGGGACAGCCAAATTTAAATTCAAAAAAATATTCAAATTTTGATGCAAAACAAATATTTGAATCTGACTCCTCACTTTCAAAAAGAATATGTTCTAAATCAGCATTCTACTTTGGTGTAGGTCTTGCAAATATTGCAAATGCATTAAATCCAAAAGAAATAATTCTTACAGGTTCAGTTTCTCAAGCATATTTATCTAAATACAGAAAAAAATTTATGGATGCATTTGATTCTGCTTGTATCAGTACTGTGCAAAACACGGTCATATCTAATTGTGAATTTGAAAATCCCTGTCTCATGGGAAGTGTGCTTCTCACGCGTATGAATTCAAACTCCCAGTTTGCAGAATTTTTTTCAAAGTAGTTTGAAAAAAATCAAACGATATAACTACTCCTCAAGTATTTTTTTTGCTTCATTTTTGTAATTTTCAACTGCAGGTTGATCAAATGCGTTTATCCCCATCAAGTCTGCGCAATAAATTATTTCCATCATTTGCATTTGCATCAGCTGTCCAATGCAGTGTTCATTTATTTTTGGCAATTTTGCAGATACGTATGCAAAGTTTTTTTTGCGACACGCACTTATCGTACCGTTGCATATCGCATTCATAACTTGTCCAATTTTTTTATTTTTCAAAACAGGTGCCAATTCATCTAAAGATTTACTATTTTCAATAGAATAATCAATTCCGAAATTTTCAACCTGGATGAATCTATATGTTTTGTCGTTTGGACCCGCCATATAGAGTTGTCCCATTGAATGCAAATCGGTAGTTCCTATCGAGACTATAGGTGTAATTCCGTCTGCAATGATTTCTTTTGCATCAAATGTTGTTTTTCCTAAACTTTCTCCCATGAGTTGTCTATACCAATATCCAAGCGAATTCAAATCATTGGAGAATATAAATTCAGTGTGAATGTTTTTTTTATTCATTTTACTCAGATATAAAAAAGATGCCATTGTCATTGCAGGATTGTTATCAATATCTTTGGGTTGTAATGCTTTTTCTAGCGAATATTTTGCGCCTTCAAGAAGACTTTTGCTGTCAATTTTTAACGATTCAAAAACAAAAAGCCCAACGTTTGAAAATACCGAATATCTTCCTCCTACTCCTTCTTTTATTAAAAGTGTATCAAATCCGTGCGATTTTGCAACTTTTTCAAGCTTACTGTTCTCATCAGAAATTGCAACCACATTCATTTTGTTTTTTGCAATCTTTTCAAGTTTTGAATAAATAATCTCAAAATTTGCAATAGTCTCAAGAGTCTTTCCAGATTTTGATATAATGCACACAAGTATTTGCCCATCATCCGAATTTGCATGAATTTTGCTTATATTCAATATCTCAGTTAAGCTTCTTGGGTCAACAGTATCAGCAAATACAATCTGAGGTTTTTTGAGTAAGTTATGGTTTCTTCCCAAAATAGCCTCGCATATTGCCATCGCTCCAAGATTTGAACCACCGATCCCGACAACAACTATAAGTGTCGGTTTTTTCAAAGAGTTGGCAAGTTTTGCACTCTGATATAAAAATTGTTTTTCATAAGGTAATAATATCGAGCATGCAGGGTGATCCCAATTTTTGTCATGTATAACATCTTGTAACTCATACATGTAATTTTCAAGTCCTCTGGAAGCTTGTTTAAGTTCCTTTCTGTGCAATTGGCAATTGTTAAAATCAAACTCAATTTGTTCTGGCAATAAAACACCTAGTACTCAAACAAAGAAAAACGCTTTAAACGTATTTGATGCGTTTTCTGATTACTGTGATTTTTAGCAAGACGTAATCGTATATAATTTTTTTACGCTCAAAGCACTATATATTCTATTTCTGCCTTATGTGGTGTGGCGTTTCACTAATTAAATCTATAATTCCTGGATAAACTGTAATCAAATCCCCTTCACTTATTATGCCTACTAGATTGCCTTTATCCAAAACAGGAAGACGTTTTATATTATGCTCACGCATTGCAAGTGCTGCATCCTCAATCGTTTGTGACGCTTCAATTGCTTTGAGCGGTTTTGACATTATATCCTTGAGTTTTTGTTCTTTTGCATTTTTTTGTTTTGCCACTACCTTTTGCACAATATCCCTTTCGGTTACGATCCCCACTGCATTCTTATTCTCAGTAATTATAACTGATCCAATATTTTTAGTGCACAAAATTTTTGAAGCATCAAATGCAGTTTTAGATACATCCAACGTTATTACTCCTTTGCTCATACATTCCCCAATTTTCATTTCAAAACCCATAACAATCCCATATTTGGTACTTGCTTAAAGTTTTTAACTGCATATTTTGTGTGCATGTTTAAACTTTTTTTGCATTTTTCACATATATTTAAATTAAGCTACATCTTCAATGCTTCGTATGAATTTTAATTGCTCATCGAAATCTTTAATTATTGGATTATTTTTATTGTTTTTTGTGTTTGGTTGTATATCTGATAGTTCTAATTCCGACTCCTATGATATTAATCAGAATACCAACGAGTCTATATCTAGCGACGTTTCTGTTTATTCAAATGCATTATCAACAAAAAATTCTATGCAACTTCTTTTTGAAGAATGCAAAAACAAACCGCTTTTAGAATCTGTGATGTGTGTGTCTGATTTAGCCATTAGATTTGAGGATATGTCAATATGTTACAATGTTCTCACAAATGATTCTGTTCAGCAAACACTAAACTCTGATTTTTGTGTTGCAAAATTCGCATTTCATAAATCAGATGTATCTCTGTGTTCAAAAATTAAAACCCGTTCATTGAAAAACGCATGTTTTATGGATTTAGCAGATTCTCTTAACGATTCAAATATATGTGAAGAATTGGATTCTGATGAAATAAAATTTAATTGCTATGTGGCAATGGCGATATCAAGAAATGATCATTCAACCTGCAAACAAATATCTAATAATGATTTTTCACTGATTTGTCTTGCAAGACTAAACGATGACGTATCTTATTGTCAAAATGTATCTGTCAAATCATATCAAGACGAATGCTATTTATATGTGATATATAAAACGCATATACTCTCCGATTGCTATAATATAAATGACGATATGTCACAAGATGCATGTGTGAGCATCATTGCATCATACACTCTAAATAGCACTATATGTGATAATGTAAGACTATCTGAAAACTTACAAAATTGCAAGGATACTGTGGATTCACATGTTTTGCTCAATATTAATGATTAATCGTACCGCATGTGTATCACATAAAAACTATAACTGTCAATCTATCTCATGGTGTTTGGTTCAAAGCGAAAAGGTAGTCGTGCAGAAAATGAACTAATGAAAATATTGATGTGCGCGGGGTATTGTGCAATACGTGCCGCAGGTTCTGGAACTGGGAGCCCATGTCCTGACATATTAGCTTTCAAAAATGTATATCAATTTGGGTTTGAATGCAAAGCCGTGCAAAATCAAAATCTTCAGCTAAGAAAAGAGCAAATAGACAATTTAATTGCTTGGCAAGATAAAACCAATATCACCACTTATATAGCATGGCGTCAGACTGGTGGTGAGTGGATTTTTATTAGAACAGATTATTTAAAAAAGAATGAAAATTCATACTCACTAAACTTAAACGATGCAAAAAAATTCGGAATTTTAGCATCCGAACTCATAAAATAATTGATAATTGCGTATCAAATTATTCTTTATCTAGTATATAATTTCCCTCCATATCCCACTTCATTTATGAATTTTGCATACGTCGTATTGTAAGGTATATCACTTTCTATGTCATACTCGTTACCATTTGATGATATTTTTATATCTCCAAGTTTTTCTGTAATGTATATTTTCAAATCTCTGAGTAAAAGACGTCTTATAAGTGTAGGCTCAGGGTAGTTATTTTGTGGCGGGTTTGGTCCAACTGAAATAACTGCAACTTCAGCCAAACTCATAGCATCAATCAACTGAAATGATGCCGAATTTCCAGAACCCTGCGCTGAAACTTTCAAAACTTCACACTTTATTGGTTCTGAACCGGAAATTATTCTACTATCTACCCCACCAAAAACAGTTCCTGCATCTGCTCCACTTGCACCTGATGCAACCGAGTTACTAAATAAAAGTGCACAAAAATCTTTGTATTGTGCCTTTAGAACTACAGAATCCATCGCAGAATTAGCATTTTTTATGTTATCAAATGGATTCAAAACAGTTATTTTCAAATTCCCATCTTCAAAACTATCTTTATACTTCACTTGTTTTACTTTTATTTGTTTTAGTAACGAATTTATCTCATTCCATATAGGGTCAGATTCGTAATCAAGTCTGCTTACCCAAACCTCTTTTGTGGGTATTGAACGCAATATGTCTGCAGTTCCAGAAATGAATTTTTTATCATTTGATGATAGAACCAATACATCCAAAGAATAAATCCCATTTTGTCTAAGTTTGTTTTTTATATATGATGCATCCATATTCGGTCCGGTGTCAAAAAGTATGGTTTTATTCTCCGTTCTTATAAGCGTGCTATCTCCGTATCCCACATCCAAAAATGTAATTTCAAATGGTTTTTCAAACCTATAATTACTCACAAAATCATCATCACTCATATCCTCATGTGGGTATTCTATATTCTCAAATTCAATTTGTGGTGGTTCAAATTGAGGTGTTTGTTGTTCTTCAAACATTCCGATACAGCCAAATCCAAAAAGTGCAACAAGAGCTAAAAAATAGATCTTCCAAATAGAATAATTGTTCAATTCCATGCATATCTACTGTAGTGTGCACTTAAAATATTATTGCTGTTTATATCTTATTCTATTCACTAATTAAAAGTTTTGTATTTAAAACCTAAAAATTCTAGATAAAAATATAATTATCACATCTCCCCACTGTGCAACAATTCTTGTGGTAGCAATACCAACTGTAGATACTGCTCTGGTGAGTGAACCTATTCTAAAAAATAATCTCTCAAAAGCAATAGTCATCTCATATGGTAACTCAAGTGATGGCAAAATCCAACTCAATTCTCTGAATTTAGTCATTACTTGTAATGTTCTCAAACTAGCTATCTCTTCAAGTATTACAAGACCTTCAAATGCACGGCCAAGTCTCACTATTGCACCTATTGGTAAAACCGCAAGTATCATAATCCAATTATTTTTTAAATAAAGAATCTTATTTTTCGCATGTCTGTATCCTTGCACTAATTCAAGTCCAATTATCATTATTGCGACTATATCTGCAGTCTGCAGTATTTCATGATATGCATGGTTTATCGATGTCATAACCCCAAAATCTATAAGTAATTCAAATGCGGTGACTATCAGTAGCAATATTATCGCAAGTGCAACTGTCCATCCCCACAGTGCATACTGCACCTTTTTCAGTCGCATGATTTTATTGCAAGTTTTTGCGCCCAACCATTGTGGTGGCATTTGTATTTCAAAAGGATCCTCAAACTTTCTATTCTCAAATATGTTTAAAGCGTTTTTAGTATTGTCTTTTGAGTTTATCCAATTTATTTGCTGTTCTATCTTTTTTGTAATCTTTTTATCAAACTCATTTTTAGATTTGTGTGCCTTACGTGTTGTTTTTCTTCTTTTTTTTCCGATGCCTTTAACTACTAAACTCTTTTTGGTTATTTTTCCAACTTCGTTTTTTAAAATTTTACCAGTTGACACAACATACCTTCTCACAAGTACTTAAAATATCTTATTGTCAAACTGATTTGAAATCGTTTGTCACTTGTATATGCGTGAGTTAATGCATGTGTCAACTCAATCAGTGGCTTTCAAAAGCCACTGGTGCTCCAAAGTGCCATCGGCACTTTG
>CAZHIX010000006.1:0-32248 GCA_964532715.1 Microcaldota archaeon
CGCCGTTACTCTTCACGGCTTTCATGCCGCCGTGGCCGAGCTGTAAAACGGCTGTAGTGGTTTTGGTACATGGTTAACTCAATCATGTGGTTCTGATCTAAAATGTGAAAATGGGCAATGTGTTTTAGATATGGCACCTGATTGTGATCCGGGTGCATACGCATGCGGGATATCACTTGATCAAAACAAAGTTTACCAATGTGTGCAAGATCAATCATTAAACACCTTCTCATACGTTTATGATGGAACAACAAATTGTGCTGATTCAAGTCAAGTATGCAGTAATGGTCAATGTAGTTCTACTTTCAATCCAATAGATTGTACTCAAACACAAAGCGGTCAAAATGCCTGTTCAAGTGATCCCAAATACGTTTATCAATGCCGTGGTGGGGTTTATGTCAAAATAGAGTATTGTAGTGGAAATTCTATATGTGTTGATGGACGATGCATGGGCGGTGTTTAGAAAAAACCGTTCTTTTATATTTTTAATTTATAAGTGTGTATGAACAAACTATCTTGAATAGTTTTGGATATATTCATAGATTATAAACAGTATCGTGCATAGATTATCAAAATTGTATGTAAATAGGCGGTTGATTAGTTTGTCTGATGGGCACACGATTAGTGGAGTAAAAATAACTGAAACAACTCATGTAAGTGAAGTTGAGTCTAGTTCAATTAATGCGAATAGTCAAAGTAATCAATCCAATCAGTTCAACCAAAAAAATCAAAACAGTCAAAATGTTCAATATGCAGATCAGAGTATATTTAATTCACAGTCTGCAGGTAATTCATTTTACATAAGTAGATTAATCTTCAAGGGTTTCAAATCTTTTAAGAGTGCACAAGCTCGTTTTCCAAAAGGTTTTGTAGCAATCGCTGGTCCAAACGGTTCAGGAAAATCTAATGTTGCAGATGCAATACGTTTCTGTTTTGGAGAAATGGGTACTAAAGCTATTCGTGCAAAACGTGCATCCGAACTCATAAATAATAACTCCTCAAAAGGGGAAGTTACAATTGTAATTGAAAATTCAAAAGACAAATCTCAAAAGTTTGAAATACGCAGAACAATTTGTTCTGATGGAAAAACATCTTATGAGCTCAACGGAAAAAAAACAACAAGAACAAACGTGCTAGAATCTTTGCGTCCATACGGGCTTGAAATAGGACAACATAACATAATTGCACAAGGTCAAGTTCAGCGAATCGTTGAAATGCATCCAAAAGAAAGACGTGAAATAGTTGATCAAGTTGCAGGTATATCTGAATTTGATGAAAAGAAAAAAGAAGCTCTAAACGAATTATCAAAAGTAGAGCAAAAAATATCTGAAGCAAGAATAGTTTTGTCTGAGCGTGGCGCATATTTGACTGAACTTGAAAAAGAAAAAGACTCTGCTCTTTTGTATTTGGATGCAAAACAAAATCTTGAGCGTGCACGTGCAACTTTAGTGGATATGGAATATACTAAAATCAATTCTCAGTTTGAGGAAACTCTAAATTCAAAAGTATCTCTTCAAAAAGAAATTGATACTTTAAGTACAACTCTTTCTAATTTTGCAAAAAAACGTCAAGAACTTGATGAAAAGAAAAAAGATATCGGTCAAAAAATGAATTCATCAGGTCAAAAAGAAAACTTACTTGAAAAAATTCAAAATATAAAAGTTCAAATAGCGCAAAGCACATCTTTACTTGAAGAGAAAACTAAGCGATTATCTGAGCTTGATGAGAGTCTAAAATCATTTCAAAACAAAAAAAAGGATTTTACAAATAATCTCAATATTTCATCAATCCAACTTCGTCAAAAAGAGCAGTATATTGAAAAACTCAAAACTGAGCTTGAAGATGCAAAAAAACAAGCGGGATTAGATGATAATGCCAATTCTATTGAAAATAGTGCGTTAGATAAAATAAATGAACAGATAATCTCATGTAAAGAATCAAAAGCATCTACGCAAGCCTCAATATCTGCAAACGAGAGACTTTTAGCATCACTAAATTCAAAACAACAAGAATTGCGCTCAGAACTTGAAAAATTAAAAACAGCAAAGGGTTCAAGCGAGCTTGATCGCTACATGCAATCTATTGAAAATATCAACAACTCACTTCAAGAGCTTTTTGAAAAAGAGAAATTGATAAATCGTCAAGCTCCAGAAATTGAAAAAAAACTCATAGAATCAAAAGAATTAGTTGCAACATTGCGTGCATCTGTTTCGTCTGCATCCAGAAATCCTGCATTACTAACCGTTAATGCATTAAAAGAATCTGGTGAATCTGGTATATTTGGTTGCGTTGCAGATTTGATTTCAACTCAGCCAAAATTTCAACAGGCAACTGAAGCATGTGCAGGTTCACGTCTCACATATGTGGTTGTTGATGCTCTTGACACTGCAAATTCAATTATTAAGAAACTTAAATCATCAAAATCTGGTCGATGTTCTTTCATTCCACTTGATAAAATCAATTTTTCTATAAATACTGATCGTTTGCCAAGCGGAGCTCTTGGGCGCATGTCTGAATTCATAGAATATCCTGCCCAAATAGATAAAGCAATTCGTTACATATTTGAAGAAACACTTCTTGTAAGTGACGTTCAGAGCGCAAAAACAATAGGTGTTGGAAAATATAGGATGGTCACATTAGATGGTGAACTTCTTGAACGTTCAGGTGTAATCACTGGTGGTTCACATAAATCTTCTCTTCTTGCTCGTGCTTCTTTGGATAATGCTCAAAGTAAATCTGATGATCTAAAATCTCAAAGAGACGCTCTTTATTCAGAGTTGTCATATATTCGTGATGAAGGTCAAAAATTAAGAAAAGAACGTGCATCTTTAGAACTAAAAGTACGTACTAAAGAAGCGGAAATCGGTTCAATTGCAGATAGAAAATTAAGAATTGATAGAACAAATACTGAAATTGAAAAAATAACAAACGAAATTACTACTCTAAATTCTGATATTGAAACTGCAAAATCTGATCTGCAACGTTTTGGTGGTCAAGAAAAAGCACTTCTTGCACGTTTTGAAGAGCAAAAGAATTCAATAAATCAAAAACAGCAAGAGCAAAAAGAAAAAATGTCAAATTCACAAAAAGAATATCAGAAAGCACTTGAGAAATTTTCATCATTTTCAACTGAAACTCAATCTTTGCGTCAACAAGTACAATTGCTTACACAACAATCAACTCAACTGGATTGCGAAATTTTACAATGTAATCAATCAATGAACAAAATCAAAGCAGAAAAATCTTCAATAGACTCTTTGTTAAAATCAAAATCAAAAGAACTTGATAATGCGCAGACTCAACTCAAGGAAGTTTCGGCAACTGTTGAGAAATTCTATGCGAAGATGCAATTGATTGAACAAGAACTTGAGGCAGTTGAAAAAGAAGAGGGGCAATCAAGATATGTATTTGATTCTCAAAATAAAAAATTAAATGATTTAAATATAAAGCACGCGACTATATCTACTCGTCTTGTAGATCTAAAATCAGAATGGGAAAAAAATAAGCAAGTTGAGCTTTTGCAACAAAAAGACAAATCTACACTTGAAAAATTAATCTCTGATTCAGAGTCAAAAATCAGTGAGCTTGGTATGGTGAATCTTAAGGCCCCAGAAATTTTTGAGCAAAAAAAGCAAGAACAAGAACAATTAAGTTCAAGAGTAGAAACTTTACACTCAGAAAAAAGTGCAGTCATTTCTTTAATAGACGAAATTGAAACAAAGAAGCGAAAATTATTCAATGACACATTTAATATAATAAATGAAAATTTCAAACGACTATTTTCAATGGTTTACAATGGAGAAGCATCATTATCCTTGGATGATGAAGCAAATCCCTTAGATGCTGGTCTTGGTATGCGTGTAAGGGGTCAGCATGATAAAAAAGACAAACATCTTGAATCAATGTCCGGTGGAGAAAAAACTTTGCTTGCATTAATGTTCATTTTTTCATTACAAATGAAAAAACCTGCTCCTTTCTATATTCTTGATGAGGCAGAATCCGCACTTGACAAACAAAACGCGCATAAAATGGCAGAGTTCATAAAAATAATGTCCAAAACTGCACAATTTCTCACAATAACTCATCATGATGCAATTCTTTCATCTGCTGATGTGGTCTTAGGTGTATCTAGGGGAACTGACGGTTCAAAGATCGTGGGGGTGCAGTTATCTGATACTGATGATCAAGTAGCAGAATCAACCAATTTAAGCACTTAGCTTTTTTGTGCGGATAAAAAAACATTTGACTGTTAAGATGATTTGAAACTCACTTGCAACTTGCAGTGAGTGAGTTGGTAAGTGCGTGTCAGTTTAATTTTCTCTTTGAACAGCTCTGATTTTTGATTCTAATTATCTGTATATATCAAATAATCTCCATCATAACCTGCGTTTACTCTTATGTCTCCATCTAAATCTGTTCTATATATCCCAACTTTGGCAATAGAAAGTCTTTGCAATGTTGTGCTTGAGGGATAACCATATTCATTTTGTCCAACCGAAATTATCACATCAAGCGGGGAAATCTTATCAAAAAGCACTGACGCCTGAGGTCTTGCTTCACCGTTGTTTCTCATTTTGAATACTGAGCATTTTTTATCATCATATATGCTCAAAACCTGTGGTTCTGTTGCATCTAAATCTGATGGCAAAAATGCACAAAAATCCCCATAACTTAGTCTCAACACTATCGAGTTTGCCTCAGAATTATCGTCATATTCAATTTCTTGTGGATTATAAACATCAATTATCAATTCTTCAAATTTATATTGTTGTCCTGCCTTTGGGTTATTTGTGACAACTGCAAGCTGTCTTAAACTTCCACTAATTTGTTCATAACTAATTTTTTGAGGTATTTTTTCACTTGTCCAGACCTCATCTACTTCAAATTCTCTTATCACTTGAGATACTTTCTCAACTTTTTGTTCATCCCAACTGGATATAATAAGTAAATCTATTTTAGTTAAATTCATCATTTGAAGCTTTTCTATCAAATCAATTTTTTGTGAGCCTGCATCAATAAGTATGTTTTTATCAGGTATCTGCACTAATGTTGCATCTGCATGACCAACGTCTAAAAATGTTATATTTATTTTTTCTTTAAAAATAATAGTTTGATTATTTTCAGAAGTAGTATTTTGTTCATTTATTGAAATATCCTCTAAATCACTTAAACTCTCATTGTTTTCAACACTTTCATTTGTTCCATTAATATCTGTTCCATTAATTTCTTCTATTGTTTGGTTTGTCAGCTCTGTTTGTTCAATATTCTCTGGTTGCTCATTTTCATTCTGTTCTATTTGAGTCGTTTGTTCATATTGCGAATTATCTTCAAACTCGTAGGGGTATTGTTCAACTTCTGGTTGTTCATCACCAATGCATCCGGCAATAATAAAAAAAGAAAATAAAACAATTCCAATACAAATCAAACTTTTTTGCACATAATCACCAATTTCTATCTCATACCTGATCTAACTATCTCACTTCTTGCCTGTTCTAATTGCATTCTTGCAACATCTTGTTTTCTTCTAAAATTTGGCAAAAGAGAATTAGAAAATCTCACAATTGAAATTTGTTCATAGCAATCCTGCATCAAATCAAAATAGTATTGTGCTTGTTGTTTGTTGTCATCTTTTAATTCCTCAAGCATTTGTCTTCTGAATTCTCCTATAACGTCGCATATTCCAAGCAAATAAGCATCTGGGCAAACTTTTAGTTGTTTGTGATTCAAAAGTGGTTTTTTCTCAATTGCACACATGAGAAGTTTTGCTTCAACAACTTCTTGCAGTATCGGGATTAGTAAATTTTTTGACCAAACTGTGTTTTTTTCAAATCCAGCCACTTCCTTCTCTATTTGTTCTATCTCTTTTTTTGCATTTTGAATATCATTTACATGAAGCATCTTAATTGCGTTTGCGCATTTTCTCACTATGGGTCTTGACATTGCAATTATATTGTCATTCGTTTTTTCCATTTTTTGCAGTTCATTTACAATTTGTTCAATCTTTAAATCATTTTTTTTGTATTTTGCCATATCTCGCTATTACAAACGCTAATTTTAAAATATGCCTTGCGTAGCTTGATTTATGGTTAAAAAGAATTTAGTAAGAATTAATTCTAAGTGTTCTTGCAATCACAATTCTACTTCGTCTTTGAACTTGTGTTGTGATTATGAATCATCAGATTCTTCAAATGCACAAAAAACTCATTGCATAAACTGGATTGCTCTATCTGTCGGTGGCTCTTTGTTAAACGATGGAAAACCAAATACAAATATGGCAAAAAAACTTGCAAAAATTTTTTTATCAACAAATAAAAATCTTGCAATCGTCGTGGGTGGTGGCAAGCAAGCGCGTTTAGAAGCTCAAAAAGCAAGAGAAAAATACGATAGTGAATACGAGGCGGATATGTCTGCAATTAAAATCACTCTAAAAAATGCCCGAGTTTTAAGAACTGCACTTGGAAAAAATGCTGGGGAAGATATATGTCTAAATTTTGAAGATGCAAAAAAATGTGCAAAAAACCAAAAATTTATCGTAATGGGTGGAATGATTCCTGGAATAACTACCGACGCTGATTGTGCAATTCTTGCAGAAGCTCTAGGAGCAAAAACTCTAATAAACTTCTCAAAAACTGCAATTTACGATTCTGATCCAACAAAAAATCCAAATGCAAAAAAATATGATACTCTAAGTTACGAACAGCTGATATCTCTTGCAAACAAATCTGATAAACGACTTGCAGGTACTAATTTTATATTTGATATGCTTGCATGCAATATCATTGCACGATCAAAAATTCATGCTCATTTCATAGATGGTTCTGATGAAAAAGAAGTTATAAATGCAATAATGGGCAGACCTCATGGCGGAACAGTTGTTGGGTGAAAATCAGTAATTCAATTTTTTTTCTCTTCTAGTTTTGGCTCATAATGTTGTAAAAAATCACTTTTTTCCCTCTTCTCGTATTGGCTCATAATGTTTTGCTGGTTTTCCCAGTATGTGAGATGAAAAAAAATTCTTCGTATGAAACCATAAATATCTGGGATATCCCCACTCTTTTATTCTTCTAAGTGCGTATCCAACAATAGCATCATTTACAAAAACAACTTTTCCTTTTGTACGTATTCTTTTCATTATGTCTGTGTCCTCCCCTGTTGTCAAGTATATATTAAATCCACCTATTTTGTCAAATTCCTTTTTTCTTACAGCCATGTTACTTCCAGCCAAATAGTCAAATCCAAAAATATTTGAAAGCGAGCTTGCCACGAGTGCAAAAAAACTAAGTGTTTTTCGCTCAAGAGATGTTCCTTCGTGAGGGACAATCAATCCATATGCTCCAACTGCATTATTTTTTTTGAATGCTCTGATGATATTTGCAACCCAATATCTATCTGCGATGCAGTCTGCATATAAATAGGATATACTCTCCAGTTGCAACATTACATCCTGCTTGTCGTCCTGCCGCAATGGTGCGTGTAGTCTCAATAACTACCTTATCTGCATACTCTCTTGAAATATCTGCAGTTCTATCTGTTGAGTTTCCATCTGCAACAATTATTTCTATCTCTCCATCATAGTCTTGAGCTTTTAAGGATTCTAAAACGGTTCTGATTCTCACTTGTTCATTAAGCGCAGGAATTACCACCGAAACTTTCATACACATTACACCTATACTTTCATCTATCTGGTCATGAAATAAACTGCCAACAATACTACGCAAATCAAAAATGCTGAAAATACTAATTGGTCACCCATGTCAAACCCCATTTAAATAAACTTTTAGTGTTTAATAAACCTATTATGAAAATCGCTTTTGTATCAGATACTCATTTTGGCTATTCTCGCTTTGAAAAAGACGCAACAAAGCAAGGTGAGTATGCAATTTTGGATGCTTGTAAAAGATGTGATGTCTTACTCTTAGGTGGAGATATATTTGATCAAAAAATACCGTCTCTTGAAACTCTTACTCGTGTGGCGTTACTTCTTCAAAATGCAAAAAAAATTCTAAATGAAAAAAATATTATATCCCCAAACATTCTTGGTATTCATGGAACTCACGAGCTTCGTCCCAAAGGTCTTGTAAACCCAATAGAAATGATGTGTTCTCTTGGCCTAATCGAAAACGTGCATAATCGCACAGTTCTACTCTTGGGCACAGATGAAAAAATAGCAGTTTCTGGAATAGGTGGGGTTCCAGATGACTTGTTTGAATCAATTCTTTCAAAAATTTCTTGCAAACCAGTAGACGGAGCCCTAAACTTTTTTTTGTTTCATCAAACTCTTAGTCAGTTTGTTCCACAAGCAAAAAATCTTGCATCATTTGAAGATCTTCCACTCGGATATGATTACTATTTATGTGGGCATATTCATGCAAGAAAAGAGTATATGAATTCAAAACTTCTAATTCCGGGTTCAACAGTTCTAACTCAACAAAAAGAAGAAGAACAATCTCAAAAAGGTTATTTGTTATTTGATACTATTGCAAAAACACATGAATTTGTGCAAATACCTACTCGTCCTTTTGAAGTTTATAATTTGTGTTTTGAAAATGCTACAAGTTCTCAAGTTAGACTTGCAATTGAAAATGAGCTTTCAAAAATATTTTCAAAAAAATACGAAGTTGCTCCAGTAATAAAATTACAATTAAATGGTACATTGGAAAAATCAAGTGGCCTTATTGATTTGTCCGGTTTTAGTGCCCCAAACGGTGCATATCTAACTATAGAAAATCGTCTTGAAGGTTCATCACTAATAGATCAGCTTCAAAAAATAAAAGGCGAGCATTTTTCACAAAAACCTCCTAACGAGCTTGGAGTTGAGCTTCTAAGACAAAACGCAAAAAATGGTGGTCTTGATCCGCAAAAGGCGATTCAATTTTTTGAAGAGTTTTCAACAGGATTGAAATAATATGAATCTTTCCTTCATTCCCCTCTCAAACTCTTCATATGTGCAATTCTTTTATCCAAAAGCTCTTTTGTTCCGATATCTTTTCTATGCCAAAGCGGACCGCTAATTGCCTGAGCGCCAATCTCTGTAATTTCGCCAGCTCTTTCAATTGTATCCGCTTTTGCCAAAATCGCAATACTTCTTGATTTTTGAGAATATATTTTTCCATCTTCTTTTTCATTTACACTTGCAAAAAATATCTGTGCGCCACAACTTTCAAGCGCATCATAATCAATAGTTATCGGCGCGGGCTCAACTGATTTTTTTGGGTATCCATTTGGAACCAAATATTTCACTACTGTGGCTTTCTGTTCCCAATCAATTTGCATATTAAAAAGAGTTTTTTGTGCCATTGAGTTGAAAATATCATACAAATCGCTTTTTAGAATACTCAAAACATTCATCGCTTCCGGGTCTCCAAAACGTGCATTTGTTTCAATCACGTAAATCCCATGCGCAGTCGTCATAAATTGTCCATATAAAACTCCGACAAATCTCTCACGTTTTGCCTGAGCCTTTATTATATTTCTCATTATTTCACACGCTTTTTCATACTCAGCATTTTTCAAAAATGGCAATAATTTTGAATTGTCGCAATATGCTCCCATTCCACCTGTATTTTCTCCGATGTCTCCATCCTTTGTTCTTTTATGGTCCTGAACCGTTGGCATAAAAACAAGTGTTTCTCCATCACAAAATGCCATAAGTGTAAATTCTTCACCTTCTAATTTTTGTTCAATTACTACTGCTCCGCCTCCAATCCCATTTACTAAAACATCACGAACATATTTTTTTGCCTCGTCTAAATCTGCAAGCTGGTGCCCAACAACCTTTACTCCTTTTCCACCTGTTAGTCCAACTGGTTTTATCGCAACCTCTCCAAGCTCTTCTATATACTCATCAACACCCGCTGTTCTTTCAAAATATCTGTATTTTGGGCAACCATCAATTAAATTTTCACTCATCAAATCTCTCAAATATTTTTTATCCCATTCAAGCCTTGATGCTCTTTTGGTGGGTGATGCGACTTTTATTCCCATTACAATAAGTGCATCACTAACACCTGCTCCAATTACTGCGTCCGGAGATGCAAATGCCAAATCTATGTTCTTATCTTTTATCCAAGCTGTTATATCATCACAGTTCTCAATATCTCCAATTGCAAATTCTCCTCCACTTTGTTTGCACAATTTCGCAATACCTGGATTCTTTGAATTCATGAATGCAAATAGCCTCATTTTATCATTTTTGCAAACAGCCAATGCAATAGCATGTTCACGCGCACCATTCCCGATTAGTAAAAAATTCATAAAATCACCAAAATCTAAACGTATTTTATTCTCGCGCTTTTTTTACCATCTCAATCAATTCTTGTTTATTTTCAAAATATTTTCTTGAAGGTTCAAGCATTTTAGCAAGTTCATCGCCAACCGCATTTTTCAAATCAACTGGATGTAATTTACCCTCACTGAAATCTTTTTTGAGCTCATCTAAAGTTGCATATAAAGCATCTCCTCCAAATTTTTGAGGTCTTTTGATTTCAAGCGGTTTGTCTCGCAAAACAAATGCGTTCGCATATTCAATTATGGGATTATCTTCAACCACTTTCTCTGGGCAATTTGCCTTTTTTATTTTTTTCACAATTTCCTCTTGCGAATCATGAATAAAAATTGCAGAATTTGGATCTGATTTGGACATTTTACTCTCAATTTGTGCATCTTCTTCACTTATACTGACTGCATCCATTCTCTTTGCGCTCTTCAATCCAGGTAATAGTTTCATATGAATTGCAACTGGTTTTGGTTTTTTCATTTTGTCTGAAAGTTCTCTTGCAAGAGCATGTATCTTTCTTTGATCCATTCCTGCATGTGCAATATCAATGTCCATCGCCCACATATCTGCAACTTGCATTGCAGGGTAAATCATTGCTGAAGTGGGTAGTGCCGAATCAGTTTCTTTTCTTCCCATGATTGTGGTGCATCTGAGCATTCGCTCCTTTGTAGTGGTGTTTGTAATCTTTAGCACATCTGCCCAGTAATCTCTGCCCAGTTTTTCATATAATTCGCTTCCCATAACAAACTCAACTTGTCCGTCTTTTAGTCCAAGCGAATTAAAACATTCTTTGAAGTACCCTTTGGCAATTTTTTGTATAAGTTCTAAATCTCCATTCATCTTCCCATTAATCCATGCATGATAGTCCGCCAAGAAAATAGTAGGTTTAATTCCTGCACTCATCAAGTCATTAATTTTTAGCGTGGTCAAAAGCCCTGTCGCAATATGCACAAGTCCAGATATTTCAAATCCGATATAATGCTTTGGATGAGAATTCGTTTGAAAAACTTCTCTCAAATCATTTTCAGTCAAAATCTCACTAACTGTCCCTTTTTTTACAAGTTCAATTTTTGATTCAATGTCCATGTAAATCTATTATAAACCAAGGCTAATTAAGTTTACTTACTACTCAGAGGTATATAGAGTGTTGCGTTTTATCTCTGAGCCACCTTTTTTTTGGAAAACAACAATTTTTGCACAAGTTCACGAATTGAACTTGACTAAATTTTGCGTTTAATTATGCAACG
This sequence comes from Microcaldota archaeon, assembly GCA_964532715.1. GTDB lineage: Archaea > Micrarchaeota > Micrarchaeia > Anstonellales > Anstonellaceae > 1-14-0-10-45-29. The sequence continues at coordinate 11,524 of CAZHIX010000006.1, forward strand.
CCCTACAGAGGTATACTCTATACCGTAAGTCTTTATATACTCAGAATTGTCCAAAAGCCAAACTTTGGAGCAAACGTCATATCGCACAAACAAACTCAATTATTTGGTCGTTTAATATTTCCAAAAATGTTTTTGGCAAATAATTAAAAAGAAGTTGTCATTTTGCATATTTTGGTAACATATAAATACGCACTTTGAACAAAATACTTTTCCCTTTTTAAATTTCAACTATATATAAACTGCTACAACGGGAGGAAAAAACGCAAGGGGCGGTTTTGGCATTGATGCAAAATCTATCCACATATATGCATTCTGGCGCGAATCATTTTTGTGCTTTTGTGTTTATGTGATGTTTTTGTAAATTTGTGGGTGCTTTCAAGACCTTTTCAGTTGCCCTCTTGCAGGTTCAAATATCATTCTCCATTGGAGAAGGGTGCTTGCCCGCGCGTTTTTGATTTTTCGTTGTTTTGTTATCGGTTGCATCTTTGGATGAAATTGGGGGTTTGAGAAAATGGAAAATATCGCACAAAAACAGGATGAACTGCTGTCTGCTCAAAAATCAGCTGGTCTAAAAATTGAGCGCAGATTCACTACTGATAGTGGCGATGTTTTTTCACAATTTGAATATGAATATAGAACTTCAACAATACGAAATACGGATGGTTCAGTAGTTTTTGAGCTCACAAATATAGAAGTGCCAAAAGGATGGTCTCAAGTTGCAACTGATATATTAGCACAAAAATATTTTAGAAAAGCCTCGGTTCCACAGCGTGGCAAAGATGGTAAAATCATAATTGATCCGCAGTCGCAATCAGCCGTTCTTGGAAGTGAAACCTCTGTTAAACAAACTGTAAAACGTCTCGCATCTACATGGAGATATTGGGGTGAGCGTTACAACTATTTTGCGTCCCAGCAAGATGCACAAGCGTTTGAAGACGAGCTAATTTACATGATGCTTGCACAGATGTGTGCTCCAAATTCTCCGCAATGGTTTAACAACGGTCTTTCTCATGTGTATGGAATAACTGGTTCATCACAAGGTCATTATTATATCGATCCAAAAACCGCTGAATTAAAACGTTCAACTGATGCATACTCGCACCCACAACTTCACGCATGTTTTATACAATCAATAAAAGATGATTTGGTAAATGAAGGCGGTATATTTGATTTGCTTGTGCGTGAAGCACTTTTGTTCAAATACGGTTCTGGAACTGGGACAAACTTTTCTGCAATACGTGCAAGTAACGAGTCACTTTCTGGTGGAGGAAAATCATCAGGTCTCATGTCATTTCTAAAAATATATGACCGAGCAGCAGGTGCAATAAAATCCGGTGGCACGACAAGACGCGCGGCTAAAATGGTAATTGTAGATGTGGACCATCCAGATATAGAAGAATTTGTAAACTGGAAAGTTAACGAAGAGAAAAAAGTTGCAGCTTTAGTTTCAGGTTCATTATCAATTAGGAAATCTTTAAACAAAGTAATGAAAGTTGCTCACGAGGAGCATACTACAGATTTTAAATCATCAAAACGTCTTAAAATGGCAGTAGCAGGTGCTCTTGCAAGAAATGTTCCAATTAATTACGTATTGCGTGCGCTATCACTTGTTCAACAAGGTGAGCAAAAATTTGATATGCCTATATTTGATACTCATTATGAGGGGGAAGCATATCTAACTGTTTCTGGTCAAAACTCAAACAATACTGTGCGTGTTTCAAATAAATTCATGGATTCAATCTCAAAAGATTCATCTTGGCAATTGATAAGAAGAACCGATGGAAAAGTTTCAAAAGAGTTGCCTGCAAAGCATTTATTTAACCAAATATGTTCTGCCGCGTGGTCTTGTGCGGATCCTGGTCTTCAATTTGACGATACAATCAACGAGTGGCATACTTGTCCTATGGATGGTAGAATAAACGCATCTAACCCGTGTTCTGAATATATGTTCATTGATGATACTGCGTGTAATCTTGCTTCTTTGAATCTTTTTAAATTCTTAGATGAAGAAAAAGGTTCACTTGATGTGGAAGCAATGCGTCACACGATAAGGCTTTGGACAATTGCACTTGAAATTTCAGTTTTAATGGCTGGTTATCCATCTGCAACAATCGCACAACGTTCGTACACTTATAGAACTCTTGGTCTTGGGTATGCAAATTTAGGAACAATATTAATGGTTTTAGGAATTCCTTACGATTCAAAAGAAGCTCTTTCGTATGCCTCATGCATCTCCTCAATACTAACCGCAGAATGCTATGCAACTTCTGCACAAATGGCAAATGTTCTTGGTCCATTTGAGGCCTATGAGCGAAATAAAAGTTCAATGTTAAAAGTAATACGAAATCACAGGCGTGCAGCTTACAACGTAAACTCAAACGAGTACGAAGGTCTCTCAATAAAGCCAATCGGGATAGATGAACGTTATGTGCCTCATTATCTTGTTCAGACGTCTAAAGATTCTTGGGATAAAGCACTTGATCTTGGAGAAAAATATGGTTATAGAAACGCACAAGCAACCGTGATAGCACCTACTGGGACTATTGGTCTTTTGATGGATTGTGATACTACTGGGGTAGAGCCAGATTTTGCAATAGTAAAATTCAAGAAACTTGCAGGTGGCGGTTATTTCAAAATAGTAAATCAGTCTGTTAAAAAAGCACTAAAACGTCTTGGGTATTCAAAAGCGCAAATAGATGAAATAGAGCGTTATTGTAAAGGCAATGGCACTTTAGTTGGGTGTCCGAAAATAAATCGCGAATCTTTAAAAGAAAAAGGGTTTAGTGATGAAAAAATTGATTTAATAGAGCGACAAATGCCATCAGTCTTTGATATTCGCTTTGCGTTTAATCGCTATGTTCTATCCGAAGATTTTCTTAAAATGCTTGGTGCATCTACAAAAGACCTTCAAAATCCAAAATTTGATTTACTCTCCTTTTTGGGTTTTTCAAAAGAAGATATTTTGCGAGCAAATGATTATGTTTGCGGAACAATGACTGTTGAGGGTGCGCCTCATCTAAAAACCGAACATTATGCAATTTTTGATTGTGCATCCAAATGTGGCAAAAAAGGAGTACGCTCAATTCCATACGAAGCGCACATAAGAATGATGGCTGCAGTGCAACCATTTATTTCAGGTTCTATTTCAAAAACAATAAATATGCCAAAGGAAGCAACCATAAATGAGGTAGAAAAAGCATATAGTTTATCTCACAAAATGATGCTCAAATGCATTGCATTATATCGTGACGGCTCAAAACTTTCACAACCCCTAAATGCGACTTCAGAATCACAAGAAGATGAGCTTGAGACACTCAAGGCATTATCTGCCGAAGCTGAACAAGCAATGGATCAAGAGTCAATACGCCCAGTTGTAATGTCTACGTTACAAAGAAGAAAACTCCCGTCTCGCAGAAAAGGTTTTGTGCAAGAAGCAAGAATAGGCGGGCATAAAGTCTATCTAAAGACTGGGGAATATCCTGATGGTGCTCTTGGAGAAATATTCATAGATATGTACAAAGAAGGTGCAGGGTACAAATCACTTCTAAACTGTTTTGCTGTTGCAGTCTCAAAAGGACTTCAATACGGGGTTCCACTTGAAGAATTTGTAGATACATTTACTTTCACTCGCTTTGATCCAGCAGGTCCAGTTTCAGGTCATGAAGCAATCAAGAATTCAACTTCAATAGTAGATTACATATTTAGAGTTCTTGGATACGAATATCTTGGAAGGACTGATTTTATCCACATTAAACCTCCCGCTTCAGATGCAAAAGCAGATACAATGCAAGCTACTCTCACATATTCCACATCATCATCTGCTTCAAAACCACAACAAGAAAATGAATCTTCTTCAAACCCTGATTCGCCTCCAGAAGATCAAAACGAAAAAATAAAACAAGCAAAAGCTCTTGGATATACTGGAGATCAGTGCAGTCAGTGTGCTTCAATGAAAGTAAAGCGAAATGGTTCATGCACTGTTTGTCTGGACTGTGGTTCAACAAGTGGGTGTTCATAGCCTAATGTTTGTTTGTAATTTTTTTGTATCTATATCTTTTTTGCTTATTTTTGTTTTTTTTAATTCTTTTTAATCTATTAAATTTTTCTTACTATACTAATTATGTCTGTTGGGCTCTTTGCTTCAAACTCTGCCTTTGTCCCATCATCTCCAAAATTATGTCCATACTTTGCAAAACAGGTTCTCATTCCAGCAAGTGTTGCACCTCGTATATCTCTTGATGGATTATCTCCAATCATAATTGCTTGTTTTGGTTCAACTTCAAGTTGTGTAAGTATTTTTCTAAATGGTTCAACTCCTGGTTTGTAAATATTAGTATCATGAAATGTTCCAATCGCGCTAAAATAATTCTTGAGCTTGCAAAATTCAAGTCTTTGGTAAGCCTGTTCACGCGGTGCATCCGTTAAAATCGCCAATTTATAATCTTTTGAAAGATTCTCAAGCATATCTTCAACTCCTGTATATGGGCGCAACATCTGTTCTTTTGTTCTCAAGTATGCGCTAATAGCAGAATTTCTAATTCTTTCAAATTTTTTCTTTTCTAATTTTAGTGGTTTTAACATTTGTGTAAACGTAAGTTGATATTCAATTCCATATGTTTCATAAATTTTGAAGATTAATTTTTTTGCAGATTCTTCATTCATTTCAAGTCCTGCTTCAATCATCGCTTTTGAAGCATTTGCAGATGATAAAGTTTTGAATTCCCAAAAGTTCACAAGCGTATTATCCAAGTCAAATATAACTGCCTTCACCATATATCTGATTTCACTATTAACTTATAAAAAGCACAATACACACTTATATTCATGAACTCATGGTCATTGAATAAACGTCGTTTTGAATCTATACGTTCACAATTGCAAAAGTGTGCATGGGCAATTGAAGTAGTAGATGCAAGAAATATAGAAAAAACAAGAATAACTTCACTTGAAAGTAAATTTCTTGATAAACTTTTTATCGTTGCAACAAAATCAGATCTTCTTGAAGGAGTAGCTAAAAAAAATATTGATTTAAAAGTTCCTATATTTTACGTTTCATCTAAAACAAAGACTGGAATTAGTGATTTAAAAATTGCAATTGCAAATGTTTGTGCAAAAAAACTAAACTCAAAACTTCCACCTATAGACATATTTATTTTTGGAATTCCAAACGTAGGTAAATCCTCACTTATCAATTCTCTTTTATATAAAAATATTGCAAAAACTGGTTTTCGTTCTGGGATTACTCGCGGGATTCAATGGATAAATCTTGACCAAAACTGTCGTCTTGTAGATGCTCCGGGTGTGTTATCAAATTCAAACAAAAGTGATGAGCTTTCAATCTATTCTGCAGTAGATGTACAACACATCAAAAATCCTTTTAGCGTTGCAAAAAAACTGATACTAGAATTTTTATCAAACAATCCTGGCGAATTGCGTGATTATTATCAAATTGATTTCTCACAAACCGACGATGCTCAAGATATTCTTGAGCTGATTGCTATGCGCAGAAAAATGCTTCTAAAAGGCGGACAACCAGATATAGAGTGCGCCACACTTACATTAATTCGTGATTTTCAGAAAGGTAAAATAAAACTTATTTGATCGTTTATCCTCAAATTGGGTTAAAGACCCCGCAACTCGATCGACGGCTAAAGCCGTCGGTGCACCAACGCCTGTGTACAGGCGTTGATTGCGTTGCGAGTCCAATTTGGGGATAGACTGCCAAATGAGGGATACCCCACACACTTGCAGTGGGGACTCTTCGGCGGGCTTCATGCAACTGGCGGGCGAGCATCTTCTCTTGTTACATAAAACATATCTTTATTCTTAATTTCGTTAAATGCGCTTTTTGATATTGCATCTCCTACACTAAACAACGATTCTTTTGCTCCACTATTATCTGTGACTCCATATTTGTTCAAAGCAGACTCGTTAAAAAATGCGTTTAACTCACGGTTTTTAGTTGAAATCTCTCTGATGAGTTTTGCAAGTTCTTGTTGCATCACATCTTTTTTTGCACTATGCAAATCGTTTTTAGTCTTGGTTATCCTATCCATATCAATCTGCCTCAAAATTCTCTAATCCCTAAATGTCGTTCTAGTTGTTTTTTATGTTCTTCAAGCGCGCGTATTTCATCAATTTTTGCAAAAGCGATTTCAGCATCATTCATTGAAAGCTCGACAACTCTATATTCAAAACCACCCGGTTTATCCTTTGTGCTAGCAATTTTTTCAACCCATGTAAAAAAGCATACAGTGTCTTGATCGTTTTGTCCACTGTTCACATTATCAACATCTACGTTTAAATCGGATTTTTGGTTTTCATCTATATCAAACTCTTCTTCATCCATGTTCTCACAAACCCCTATGAAATTTATAAATCAACGCCTTTGGTTATTCTTATTTTTCAAAATCTATGTTTGTTAGAATTTGGGGGAATGCTTTTAAACTTAAAAATTCTTCATCAAATCCAATTTATGTTGAGGTGAAAAAATGTCTGATGATTTAAAGAGTACAGCTATACACAAGTCTGATGAAAATTCGGCTGTGTATGTCCTTTCATTTGCATTGCTTATAGGTTTTGCAATGGTTGCGATGTCAATTTGGTTTTCAGTTGGTTCTATAAGCGATTCAATAGTTTCTCTTGAAGGGACACTGCTTGCAAAAGATATGGTGGTAAATGTTCAAGGTTCAAACGTACAAGCACAACAACAAGTTCCAACACAACAAGCGCAACAACAAGCTGAGGATATTCCAACTGCAACTAAAAAGTCAGTTGATATTTCAGGCAGACCTATAAAGGGTAGCGAAAATGCAAAAGTCACAATCGTTGAATTCTCAGAATTCCAATGTCCGTATTGCACTCGTGCGCAAGCAACAATGAAACAACTAGCTGACACCTATGGGGACGATGTAAATTTTGTCCACGTAAATTTTGTAGTGCATGAAAGTGCGCTTACTGCATCTGTTGCTGTAGAATGTGCAGGTGAGCAGAACAAATACTGGGAAATGCATGACAAAATATTTGAAACTCAAAAAACAGATGAAACAGGGCTCAAAGAGGTCGCCTCTCAAATCGGTCTTGATGCAACGAAGTTTGAAGCATGCTTAAAGTCAGAAGATGCACAAACAAAGGTTGCTACCCAAATGAACACGGGCAGAACCGTTGGAGTCAGCGGAACACCCTCCTTTATTGTGGGTACAAAATCCGGAACAACAATCAGTGGGGACTTTATAGTTGGTGCATATCCATTTGAGACCTTCAAAGCGTCTGTAGATGGCTTACTCAACTAGTTTTTTTTCTTTTATTTTTTTTATTCTTTTATTCTTTTAGCACGTGTATCACTTTTTTGCATATTAGCTTTTTGTTATGACTTTATCTTGCAGGTTTTTTCGTAAGCGGTTAAAAATCTATTGGCAACGTCTGAAAACCAACCATCAAAACTGGCATCTCCTACATTTTTGAAAAAATCATCCTTGAAAAAAATAAGCACGTTCGGCGTGGAAAAAATGCGTTTTGCCAAAAAATAATGTAAAAACGTGTATATAACGTCTGAAAAACGTCGAATAAAATCGTTTTTACGTCAGAGGAAATTCTTAAGCGCTTACGTTTTTTCCAATAGCTTTTTAACTTACGTCTTTTCTAAAATCTTCCCAAGTGGATTTAAATGAAATTAATTATCGCAGAAAAACCAAAGGTTGCGCAAAAAATAGCCGAGGCTATAGCCGATAAATCTGTTCAGAGAAAAAAAGGTAAAGGTCAAGCGTACTATTTTGAGGTTGAGAAAAACGGTGAAAAAATAGTTGTAGCTCCAGCCGTAGGTCATCTTTACACATTAGAAGAAAAATCAAAAACAAATTCATATCCGGCATTTGATATACAATGGGTTCCTGCATATGTTTCTTCAAAGGATCATGATTACACGAAAGGATATATTCAGACTATAGAAGATCTTGCAAAATCTGCTGATGAAATAATTATTGCTTGCGATTATGATATTGAGGGTTCACTTATTGGTTATAATGCAGCGAGATATGCAGGTCATAGGGATGATGCATCGAGAATGAAATTCTCAAGCTTAACAAAAAAAGATTTAGTGGATGCTTACATACAGCGTGGCAAATTAGATATAGAAAACGCTCTTGCAGGCGAGTCTCGTCATATTCTTGACTGGTATTATGGTATAAATCTATCAAGAGCACTAATGTCTGCAATAAAGACTACTGGAAAGTTTCAAGTTATGTCTATTGGTAGAGTTCAAGGACCTGCATTAAAGTTTTTGGCAGAAAAAGAGAAAAAAATACTTGCATTCAAATCTACCCCTTATTGGGAGCTTATTTGCAATATTGACAAAATAAAATTTAAGCATATAAAAGATAAATTTATATCAAAAGAAGAAGCCTCAAAGGCATTTGAAGAGTCAAAGCCTTCCCCTCACAAAATAAAAGAAATAACAAAAAAACCACTACTTCAACAACCAAATCCCCCATTTGATTTAACTTCTTTGCAACTTGAGGCGCATCGTCAATTTAAATTTTCTCCAAAACAAACACAGGCGATGGCTCAAACGCTTTATGAAAATTCAATGATATCTTATCCAAGAACTTCATCTCAGAAACTTCCATCAAAACTTGGACTTGACAAAATTATTGCGCAATTATCAACTCAAAAAGAATATGAATTATTGGCAAAAAAATTAATGCAAAATAAATGGTTCAAGCCAAATGAAGGTAAAAAAGAAGATCCAGCACATCCTGCAATTCACCCTACTGGTCAAAAAGCAACTGTGGGTGCAAGAGAATCAAAACTTTATGATCTTATTGTGAAGCGTTTTTTTGCTTGTTTTGCTCCAGTCGCAAAACGAGAATCACAAAAAGTAGTTGCTCAATGCAATACTCAGGACTATAGCGTATCGGGTGCAAAGACTACTGAATTGGGTTGGCACGAGTTTTATGCTCCTTATGTCAAATTAGATGAAACCACATTACCTGATTGGAAAGTAGGGCAATCGGTTGTAGCAAAAGATTTTGCAATGGAAGAAAAGCAAACACAACCTCCAAAAAGATACACTGAAGCCTCAATTATATCTGAACTTGAGCAAAGAAATCTTGGAACAAAAGCAACTAGGGCTACTGTGATTGACACGCTTTTTAAAAGAGGTTATCTCAAGGGAACAAATTCAATTGAAGTCACTTCATTTGGCCTATCTGTGGTGGATGTAATGGATAAACATTCTCCTGAAATATTAGATGAAAAAATGACTCGTGAAATTGAAGATGAGATGGAAGCTATTCAACAAGATCAGATTCATGCAAAAAAAGTAATTGAAAATGGAAAAAGAATTCTTACAAATACACTTGAAAAATTCCGTCAAAAAGAAAAGATTGTCGGTCAGGAGCTAACTGGTGGGCTTGCAATTGCACGTCAAGAAGCATCACTTTTAGGTCCCTGTCCAAAATGCAAAACTGGTAATTTGAAAAAAATACTTTCTAAAAACAAAAAATGGTTTGCTGGTTGTTCAAATTATCCAAATTGTACTCAAACCTATCCATTACCTCAAATGGGTCTAATTGAAGCGACCTCTAAAGTTTGTGAGCATGATCAAACTCCAATAATAAAAGTTATCAGAAAAGGCAAACGTCCATTTGAAATGTGTCTTGACTCTTCATGTCCATCAAAAGCAAATTGGGGTAAATGGGAGAAAAAGCCTGTTCAAACTAAGCCTACACAACCATCTTCAAATGCAGTTGCACCCTCAAACACAGCTACAATTTCAAGTACGTCTGCTTCACAAATAACTTCAAGTTCATCATCAATAATCTCAAGTTCAAAATCTAATATATCAAAGCCTAATTCAAAATTATCTACAACAAAAACATCTACTCCAACAAAAAAACCAAGAGCAAAAAAATCTTCAACAAAAAAATCTTCAAAAACTAATCTCTAACTGTAGCCTGTTTAATTCACAAGTTTTGCTTTTTGCCGTAACCCTTTAAAATAACGTGCGCTCCAAATAAATAAACGTGGCAATAAAACGTGCTCTTATTTCAGTATATGATAAAGACGGAATTATAGAATTAGCTCATGCCCTAAACAATATGGGTGTAGAAATTCTTGCGTCTGGTGGAACTGCAAAGGCGTTATCCAAGGCAGATATTCCGATAATTGATATCTCAAAATACACTGGTTCTGCAGAATTATTTGATGGGAGAGTAAAAACTCTGCATCCAAAAATTCACGGCGGAATACTTTTACGTAGGGACAACCAAAATGATTTGGAACAAGCAGAAAAAAATGGAATAAAACCAATAGACTTAGTAGTTGTAAATCTTTACCCTTTTGAAAAAATTATACATCAAGAAAATGCAACTGAAGATTTAGCAATAGAAAACATAGACATAGGAGGAATTGCTCTAATTCGTGCTTGTGCAAAAAATTACAAATGGACTACGATACTTGTTGAACCACAAGATTATACAAAATTCATACAAGATTTTGAGCAAAACAACGGCGAAGTTTCAGAGCAAAAAAGAAAAAATCTTATGATAAAAGCATTTGAACGTTCATCTCATTACGATTGGGCAATTTCACGTTATTTCGGGGGAGATGGAGACGAGAAGTTTCCATATCGCATGAAAATGGTGTTTGAAAGAGCATACCCATTAAGATATGGGGAAAATCCTCATCAAAAAGCAGCTGCTTATCGTCTTGTAGGTCAGCGTTCATTATTTGATGCGCGTATTCACTCTGGAAAAGTAATGTCTTACAATAATTTTCTTGATGCCGATTCTGCATTACATTTAATTCGTGAGTTTCACGGAAAGCATGCGGTTGCAATAGTGAAACACAACAATCCTTGTGGTGTTGCAATCGGAAAAACTCTAAAAGATGCATATCTTCGTGCATACGAATCAGATCCTCTTTCAGCTTATGGTGGTGTACTTGCATTTTCGTCTCGTTTGGACGTGCAGACTGCAAATGCAATCGGAACAAAATATTTAGAAGTAATTCTTGCTCCCGGTTATGAGCCAGAAGCACTCAATATATTAAAGAAAAAACCATCCCGAAGAATTTTAGATATATCTGATTTGTTTCAACCTGTGCATCCTGGAGATGTAACATTTAGACACATATCTGGTGGAATGTTATATCAACATGAGGATCCATCTGTATTTGATGTTCGTACTGCTCAAGTTGTAACTAAAGCCAAACCAACTGAGCAACAACTAGAAGATATGTATTTTGCAATGACTGTTGCAAAACACACAAAATCAAACGCAATCACTATAGCAAAACAAAGTCAAATTCTTGGTGTAGGTGCAGGTCAGATGTCAAGAGTAGATTCCACTCACATGGCAATACTCAAGGCAAATCAGAATAAATTTGATTTAAGTGATTCTGTCGTCGCATCTGATGCATTTTTACCATTTACGGATACTCTTGAGGCACTATATGATGCAGGTATAACTGCACTTATTCAGCCTGGCGGTTCAATAAACGACGAGAAAGTTATTCATTATGCAGATGATCATGGAATTAGTATGGTTTTCACTGCTCAACGTCACTTCAAGCATTAAACAAACTCGTAGCTATGCGTCAGCAAGAGAAAGCCGAACGAAAAAGTGGGGCATTTGAATAAACATACTCGTGGCTATGCATCAATATATTCATCATCAACATACCTAGTCCCTCTATCAACTAATCGTTTTTTTGTTTTATTCGTATTTTATTCTCTTTCAATCACAAATATAAATCTGAAACGTATTTTGCAATTATGATTTTGCAAAAACATGCACTTTTTATAGGAAGATTTCAACCACCTCATAATGGGCACAAAAAAACTATCTTTCGCCTTATAAATTCGTACAAATCACTTACAATCGCAATAGGTTCATCAAACAAACCAAAAAGTGAAAAAAATCCATTTAGTGCAAAAACACGTCTTTATCTTCTAAAAGATCTAATTCCTCCAAAAAGTAATGTAAAATTTGTATTCTTGGCAGATAATGCTTCAAATGTTAAATGGACAAAAAATATCCTTAAGCGCTTTTCAAAAAAAACGTATACTGTCGTTTCTGCAAACAAACTCGTGCGCTCTCTTTTGTCTAATGCAGGTTATGAACTGGATTTGTCATGTCTTTATAATAGACACAAATGGGAAGGAAAAAAAATACGTTTGCTAATAAAAAATAATAAAAACTACAAAGACCTCATTCCAAAAAAAATATTCAAATATATAAAAAAACACACAAAAAACAAAGAATTTTGGCAGTTTAAAAAAAAGTGTAAATAATTTATCAATTAGATGTGGTTACTTTTGCCCAATCTCCAATGCATGCATGTAATGATGCCTCAAGTCCTCTAAGCTTTGAATTTTCAAGTCCATTCTCAACTACTATGGTGTTTTTGCCATTTGTTTGTTCTATTTTTATTTTGGCACCAAACTGATTTGCAAGTTCATTTGCTTTTTTATCAGGCTCACTTATAATTTCTAGAAGTTTTACTTCATATTCTAGCTCTTCACCTGCTAGCGGATGATTAAAATCAAGCATAACTCTGCCTGAAGAAACAGACTTTATCATTGCAGGGACTCCGTCAAGTGTGACCATAAGCCCAGCAACTGCTCTCACGCCTCTTTTCTCAAATTCTTTTTGTGGCATGACCCTTACTAATTCTGAATGTTTTGAACCAAATCCTTTATCGCAAGCAACATGCACTTTTCTAAAATCTCCTACTTTCATTTTGGGAATCTCTTCTTCAAGACCTGCAATCATTGCTCCCCTACCTATCACAACAAGTCTTGGGCCATATCTCGAAGTGTTTGACCATATCTCATTTTTTTTTGCAATATTTTCATCTGTAGTTTCAAACACAGATCCATCAAAAAGCCTACCTGTAAGCTCTATCTTTACCAAGTCTCCCTGTTCTATCTTGGTTTTTGAATCTTTTTTATTATCTACCATAATTATCAGCGAGTTTTTTTTCTGTTATTTATTAGCCACAGCTGTTTTTAAATGTGGTTATTCAAATCGGTTTTATTACTGCCGACCTATAATTAGTCTTCAAACTAACTATGTCGTGCTTTTAGTTATAGTGTGATTTTAATGGTCAAACTCAATACAAATCAAATTGGTGCTATTGCACTTGTTGCAATATTTATTCTATCAACTTTTGCAATGTATGTTGGTGTTTATGCTCAACCTAAAGTAAACGATACTATCAAAAGCACGGATATTTTAACTGGTCGTGCAACTGCAAATGCAACATTGGTTTCGTATTCTCCTGTATTGCAGGTAGAAAATTTTACCCAACAAACATCTGGATTGATAAAACAGCTAAAAAATGATAAGATAATCACTCAGCAAATAAAAACTTCTGATGCAATACTACTTACATTACAAAACTCAAATGATGCTCCGTCGGTAATGCGTATTCTTGAACCTTCGGGTGCAACAATTTATGCTCAGGCTACAATCAAAACCGGACCATTAGATTTTGTTTCCGGAACTACGCGTCTGACAATCAATTCAACTAACTATGTTTCCAAAATGCAACCAATTTTTGAACCAAACGAATCATTCACTATAAGCATGCAAGCATCGGTGTATGATGGAGAATTATATTCCTATTCATTTCCTTCAATAGAAACCGGAAATACATTCAACGCATGGGTTGCAACTAAAGATGTAAAAACACTTTCTCACAATTTACAAGTTGTAATCCCATGGGAAAACAGAAATATAGATCTAAGCCCGTTCAAATCATCGCTTAACACTTCTGAGAGTATAAACTATAGTCAACGTTCATTTATTTTATTTTCATCTGCTGTGGATCAGCAAACATTACAACAGCTTTCACTTTCAAAGCCCTTCTATGTAACTTCTTTGCAACCAACAAGTTTTTCAATAGAATCAAATTTCAACAACACGTCTCGTATTATTGAAGATTTATCTGTGCTAAACATATCTGTGCAATTCCCACCTTCTATTCTGACTTTTAATTCTCAAAACCAATCAGAGCTTGCGCAACTATTTTTATCTGAGTATAATTGGACCAATGCAACTGTTTCCGATGCATTTGTATTAGAGTTAAACTTGTCTGATACATTTGAATATAATGGTGTCAATTACACCCTACCTCAAAACCAGGTCGTAACTATAGATTCTCAGTTTGAACCAAACGAAGACTATGGTCTGATAATAAGCGCATCTGCAATATCTAGACGAGTCGTAAGTTTTAGTCCTCTTTCTTACATGCCAAACATATACGCTCAACCAGAGCAAGCTCCTATTGATGATACTATTCTCAACAACACGATTGTAGATAACGATGAAAACAATTCTATGCAAAGCACTATAGATTCAGAATATATAGAGCAACTCATCAATAACAACACAATTTCAACATCTTACGATGATGAAAACAATTCTATGCAAAGCACAATTGATTCTGAGCAATTAGATTTTGATTCTTCAAATCAAACGCAAGTAGAACAAAATACTGTACAATCAGACTCTGATTCAAATTCTTCAACCAACGACCAATGAGGAGTAAAAATCAATACGCGCACTTTGGATTCAAACAAGCTTTCACGTAACTCGTGTTGACTAATCAGCTCAAAATAAAAACAAGTATTAGGCAAATCTGATGTTCATATTTTGGGCAAAACACTAAAAATTCATGGCCAGTAAAATCCAAAATCTCTGTGTTTGTTTTTTAAGCTTTTATTTCGTTTGTCATGTACTTAATGAGTTTATTTTTTAGAGGTGTGTAAATATGCCAGACAAACGGCCATTTGATGTTTTGAATGCAGCGCTAAATAATTCTGTAATAATCGGAATGAAAGGCGGATATGAAATGCGTGGGACTATGGTCTCATATGATGTTCACATGAATATCGTGCTTGAAAAAGCAGAGCAACTTGTGAATGGGGAAGTAAAACGTGGAATTGGCACTGTTCTCTTGCGTGGCGATTCAGTAGTTTACATCTCACCATCGTAGATTTCTGTTTTTAAAAGATTAAATAAAACACATTTACTTTGTTTTATTTGTTTATTTTTTATTTTTATTATTTTTTTATGGGCATGTGGCGCAACGGTAGCGCGCCTGCATGGCATGCAGGAGGCTGGGGGTTCAAATCCCCCCATGTCCACTAAGTAGAAATTTCAATGGGGGGTCGACACACCAAAGGTGTGGCATTACCCTCCATGTCCACTAAGTAGAAATTTCAATGGGGGGTCGACACACCAAAGGTGTGGCATTACCCTCCATGTCCACTAAGTAGAACTTTTAACGAGAAGTTATGTGTTGTGCAATTTAATAAAAACTCAAATTTAAAAATTACAACTTATTTATTGCACCTATGCAAGAGCTAACTTTCATATTACATCAAATTTTTGATTATTATTCTCAAATTGAGCAAAGTGTTGATCCGCTGACAATGCGCGCGTTTATCTCTATATTTGCAATTACGATATATGCCATATTTGCAGGAAGTTTTTATGAAACTCTTTCAAAACGAATGATATTCAAGATAAATCTTACTAAACCAAAATTGTTTGCACAAGAAGAAACTCATGTCAGTCTTTGGGATTTCATAGTTTTGTTCTTCAAATACACATTATTTTTTCCAATAATAACTCTTATTTGGACAATTGCACTCACCTTATTTTTGTTGGTTTTATCAACCTCAAATCCGGCCGAAGTAGCAATCATTTCTCTTTCAATAGTTGCGGCTACAAGAATTGTTGCATATTACGATGAACATATTGCAGTTGATGTCGCAAAACTTCTGCCTATAGCTTTACTTGCAATGATAGTTGCAAACCCTGCGTCATTATCTGCAGACACTCTTTATTCAAAAAGTTCAGTGCTGTTTTCACAAGCCCCTGATTTTGTTCCACTATTTTTGTTTTTAGTCTCAATTGAGTGGACTTTACGTATTTTGCTTGAACTCAAATATTTCTTATTTGGAAGACCTGATGAAGAACAAACCGACCTTGATAAGCTTCTTGTGCATTACAAACGACCAAAAAAAGATTAAATACCTACACATCAACACATTTGTATGCAAATAGATTCCAAATATTGGTTGTATGCTCTTTTATGTGTGCTTTTTATTTGTTGTGCATATTTACTATTTGAATTCATTTCTCTTCGTGATTCTTCCTCAACCACAATATATAATTTAGAATTAAATCTTCAAAATCAAACAAATCGTGCTAATTATCTGCAATCCTCATATATTTCTTCTTTAAAAGAAATCTCAACTCTCAAAGTTAATTTACAAAATATCAGCTCTCAACTCCAAACGCAAAAAACACAAAATCAACAAGTTTTAGCTCAATTAAACTTAGCAAAACAAAATATTACTTATTTAGAAGATCTTTTAGATCAATCTACTAAAAAAGCGCAGTCAATGCGTGAAGAGTTTATATCGTTGCAAGAAAGTATAAGCAGTTCAATGTCTTGGTTTAAACAAAATTCAAAACTTGACTCTACTTATTCTTGGTCTGTAGATATTTTTCTAAAAAGAATTCACTCAGATTGCATATACAATCAAACTCTCAATCTTGCGTGTATCAACTATCTAAATGAACGAACTGTTCTTTATTTGCAATATCTAAATGATTTAGATATCGGAGAAGTTGATCATTTACAATCAATTAATCAAACAATAAAGCGTCGTGGCGGTGATTGTGAAGATTTTGCTCTTTTTTTCAAAGCAATTTTGCAAACTCTCAAAACAAATGAAAATCTATATATAAAAACATGGGAACCATCAGAGTACGGGCAATATGCTGTGTGGCCACAAACAAAAGATCCCGAATATCTAGTCTTTTATCCTAAGGCGCAACAAAAAATAATTTCAAACCTAAAAAACACATATCCTGTCGTTATATGTTATACTGTCAATTCAATGTCTGGTCATTGCAGAATTGCATTATCTGAAACTAAAATAACTGTTGATTCAATCCAAAATTTAGATGGTGCGCCCGTTTTTGAGCCACAAAATGGTCAGTATAGTGGAATTATTGGCACTGATTATCAAATCTGTTCAAAAAAAATTTCTGATTGCAAATATTTTGCAGGTGCAATTACTGTTGTGATTACCGACGACGATATACTAAATTTTAATGATTCAAAATGGGACTCATATAGTAATCATCATAAAAAAGTAAATGAAATTTTACAAACTTTAAATTAATTCACTTTTTTCTTTTAAAAAAATCAATTTTACATTTTGTTTGGTCTTTTTTTTGCATTTTTTTCTTTTTCATACAAAAGCTTTTTATATATCATAAGAATTCTATTGAACGAAAACTTGAGGTGATAAGTTTGGTGAGTAAGAAAAAAACAACAAAGAAAAAAGTACCGAAGAAGAAATCAGTAAAAAAGAAAGCAAAGAAGAAGAAATAATTTCTTCTTCCTTTTTCTTATAATCTTAATTTTTAATTTTGTTTTTTATTTTTTTTTGCATTTACGTCGTATTTATATCAATAATTTT
Source organism: Microcaldota archaeon (assembly GCA_964532715.1). Classification (GTDB taxonomy): domain Archaea; phylum Micrarchaeota; class Micrarchaeia; order Anstonellales; family Anstonellaceae; genus 1-14-0-10-45-29. The sequence goes on from CAZHIX010000006.1 coordinate 29,030, forward strand.
TATGTATTGCTTTTTCTATTATTTCAATTGCCTTTTTTTTATCTATGTAAAAATTGTTGTTTGAGCATTGGGGCGAATAAACGCATTTTGGGCATCCATTTTCACATTCGCATTTTTTCAGACGTTCATGTGCCATATTTATACATTTTTCATATTTTTTTACTAATATCTGCGAGAGTCCAACACCACCTTCAACTCCTTCATAATAAATTATCCTTCCATCCGGATAAGATATCCCTCCAATCTCAGTAGAATCGGCTCCACTTATCGCTGGCATCATCGCTATACTCACGTGTTCAATTGCATGAAGTCCGCTTGCATATTGTGCGCTTTGATCGGCATACACATCCCAATCCGCCCAAAATCCACACGTGTCATATTCGTGAACTATGGGTTCATCAATCTCTGTTTTTGATATGGTCGCTCCACTAAAAACATCTTTTACTATATAACCATAAACTTCATCCACTATATGAACGTCTCCCCATCCAAGTTCAACATTGTTCCATTTGCTTTCTTCTATTACTTTTGTTATTTCTGCATTTTTCTCTCTTAGTGCTTGAGTAAAAATTGTATCATCTTGATTTATCTCACTAACTACCGCCTGTCCTCGCGTTATGTCAAGATTATTACATTGATATTTTTTTGCTCCCATTAAATATATCGCGCCTGGATACAATTCTGCAATAGCCATTGAAAGTTCTCTTTCCCCTATAATTTTTTTTCTATCCTCATCAAATATTCTAACTCTTTTTCCTGCATTTCTAAGTGACATTTTTCTTATAGCAATTGTTCCCTGAGCCGTGCTCATATAATTTTTTGCAAATTCACGTAAAAACCCTTGTTTGCAAAGTTGTTGTAAAATTTCTATATCCTTATCTAAAACTTCGTTTTGCGAAAGTACTTTGTCTTTACATGCAGATAAAAGATGCATTTTGCGTATGTTTTCATTATACATATTTGCAAAACAATCTTCTGGTTGTCCGTACAAATATTCATGTTCATTATTTGCGTAATATTGATCAAGTGGTGTCTGACGTGCTACAAGAACTGAATATGCCTGTTGTCCTTTTCTTCCAATTCTGCCTGTTCGTTGTTTCATCTTGGTTATCGTTCCTGCAAACCCTGCCATTATTGCAAGTTGCGCATCTCCCACGTCTATACCAAGTTCAAGTGCGGATGTTGTGGCAAGCATTTTGATTCTTGACGATCTAAAACCTGCCTCTATACTTCTTCTTTGTTGAGTATCAATTCCGGATCTATATACTTCAATATCCATTAAGTTTTTTTTTCCAATTAACGCAAGTCTTTCTGCCACGTTGTGAGAATTTGCGAATATTATTGTTTTCATCCGAGCTTCTTGAGCTAATTTCAAGCATGTTGTAATCATACTTTGTTCATCCAAATTTATTATTGCATGATTTATTTTTGTTCTAGGTGCACTATCACCAATCACAAGCTCCAATTTTTCATTACAAATATTTTGTGAAAAATCAAGAGCATTTCCAACTGTTGCAGAAGATAAAATAAATTGCAACTGTTCTGTAATCTGGATTTCGTCTTGCAAATCAAAAAGTTTTTTCTGTGCATGTAGTTTGTTGTTTTGTTGTTTGTAATTTTTACATATTCTTTTGAGTCTCCACATCAAATTTGCAACGTGAGCTCCAAGAATGCCCGAATATGCATGAACTTCATCTATGACTACAAGTTCAAGCTTTGAAAAAAATTCGCTCCATAACTGTGAATTTGAAAGCATAAAATGAAGCATATCTACATTTGTAATTATTACATGTGGCAAATCTGAGCGAATCTTTTTTCTTTTACTTTGAGGCGTATCTCCATCATATACCTCTGATCTTACTCCAAGAATTGCAAACTCTCTTATTCTGGCAAACTGATCTCTTGATAGTGCCTTTGTGGGAAAAATCATCAACGCAGTTTTTGATCTTAACGCAGTCTGCACGACTGGTATCATATAACACTCTGTTTTACCTGCGCTTGTAGGTGCCATAAGCACAATACTTTTCTTTTGTTCTACAAGCTTTATGGCCCTTGCTTGATGTAAATAAAATTTATCTATACCCCTTGATTTTAAAATTTGCATTATTTGAGGTTGCACTTGAAAATCTTGTGCATAAACTGCATTTTTTGCAGGTTCAACTATCCATTTTGGACAAAAATCATCAAACATAATCACATCTAACTCAAGTTTCAAAAATTATTTTGATATAAAAACAAACTGCAATTCGTCTTGTTTTTTACAATCAAGTTTTACAAATCCAAATCTCTCAAACTGGCAAACATCTCCAACCTGCATCGAATTTAGACTTCTTTCTCCCCAACCATAAATCTGTTCAAGTGATTTTTCATTGAATTTTTCATCTACAAATAAATCATGTGCAATATCTATTTTCACTGCAACTTTTAATTCATCACATATCCATTGAATCTTTTTCTTTGGTTGTATATTTTCTACGTTATGTTTTTGGCATTTTAGAATTATCATTTTTTTGTTTATTCCATCAAGTGTTTGTGTTTCAACAATACTCTTTTGCATCACTTTCAAATTGCACCAATCTTTTAGTCTAAATATTTCAGATTCGCACAACTCGTTTGCATCTGTAGGTGATATATACGCTGGACTTGAAGCAACCACCTTTCTTGTTCCAAGATTAGTGTTTGTAGGGTGATTTTTGACTTCAATCTCCTGAGTTTGTATATTTTCAATATCCACTCTAGCGCCATACTGCACAAAAAACTTTCTTATTGTGCTCTCGTCAATTATTTTTCTATTTTCTGATAGAAGTTTATCCCATCCCGGTTCGCTTTCAACTTTTGATAATCCAAAACCAAGAACAAAACTTTTTATTGCCTCTGGGCGTATTCCACGTCTTCTTAGAGCCATTAAAGTTGGCAATCGTATATCATCATATCCGCATACTTTTTGTTGTTCTATTAATGGCGTTATAAGTCTTTTTGAAACCGGTGCACCTTTAATTGCAAGTCTTGAAAAAGAAATGAGTTTGGGCTTTCTTAATTCCAAATCATCAAGTATTGAAAAGTACAATTCATCGCGCATTTCGTATTCTTTACTTCTCATCGCATGTGTTACTCCTTCTATAGAATCTAGTACGGGTGCAACAAAATCATAATTTGGCCAACAGGTGTATTTGTTTTTTGTTCTGTAATGTTCATGTTCTACTATCCTAAATAATGTCG
>CAZHIX010000007.1:0-15576 GCA_964532715.1 Microcaldota archaeon
CTTTAGTTTTTTCATAAATTTATTTAACGAGAGGAACTTATTTCGGGATATGACAATCTGCTATTCTTAGCATATCTTCTAATATAAGTTTAGAATCAACAACTTTGCCAAGTTTGTTTCTTACCCAATAAAATGTTCTTGCATTTGAATTTGTAATTATGTGTCTTGCAACTGAATATATAATTGCATTTTCTGATTCAAGTTGTTGAGCTATCGCGCATGCATTTTGTATGTTTTTCCTCTGAGATAGTGTAAAAATTATGGCAAGTTTAACTAAATCATTTTTTTCTTTTTTTAGCTTTTTTATAAGGATCGTATCGTATCTTCCATTCTCTTGCATATAAATATCTTTTACTGTATCAAATCTTGTCTTTTCTTGTTTACTATCAAGATTTATAATTATTTGATTTTTCATGCATTTGTTGGTATCCACTAAGCATTCATCAAATATTTTGCTTGGCATATCTATCACCAATTGTTTATCGGCTCTATCTCTCTATGGGTTTTAAATATTATAAATATGTGTATGTATGCTCATACTAATAAACATATTTCGTTGTGGTTAAACTTCTGTATATATTCAAGACCTAAGCAGGTGGGCTGTCAAATTCTTTAGATTTCTTTCTTGACTAAATCACGCATCTACTCTCCACTTCTGGTCAGTCCACGCATCTTTGTAATCTATTTTCTTACCTGTGATATATTGTAAATATCCTGCATATGCAACCATCGCTCCATTATCTGCGTTAAACTCATCATCGCATGTTAATGCTTCTGCCCCGTGCATTTTTGCCATCATGTCAAGTTTTTGTATGAGCACTTTATTTTGTGCAACTCCGCCACATGCAATAATCTGTTTTTTTTCATAAAGCATAAGTGCTCTTTCGCTAGCTTCACAAACTTCACAAAATGCAGTTTGCATAAACGAATTGCACAAAAGTGCTTCATCCATTCTCCCTATCTTCTTTTTAGCATAACTAAATAATCCACTAAACGCAAAATTCATTCCTTTTATTGTATATGGCATTAATTCGTATTTATCTGTTCTAAGTGCTTTTTTTGCAATAGTTGAACCATGTCCAAACTCATCTTTAAGCTCTCGTGAAAACATATCAAATAAATTTCCAAGACCAATATCTAAAGTCTCTCCAAGGACTCTAAATTTTTTGAAGCTCTCGCCGTTCTTGTTTTCACATTCTTGCTCAACAATTATTTGAGTATTTGCTCCACTAACATAAACGATTATCGGATCCAAAAATTTTGTTTGCCATTTTGCAATCTCTATGTGCGCTTGACAATGATTTATTGCAACAAGTGCGATATCAAATTTCGCACTTAGAAAACTTGCACACGCGCATCCTATTTGTAAACATGGTCCAAGTCCCGGACCTGCACAATAAGCGACAACATCAATGTCCTTCATACTTAATTTGGCAGTTTTAAGCGCACGTCTAATCGTCTCATTTGCGTTTTGAGCATGATGTTCAGATGCTTTTCTTGGAATAATCCCTTGTCCTGCAGGTGTTTTATAATAAGCCTTCTCATTTGATAATATCTTGTCAAGTTTTGAATCGTATATTCCAACTCCAAATGTGTGTGCCGTTGATTCAATTCCAAGAACTTTCATATTCTTCTTTCTCCTTATTGATTCATGTAAGATTTATCTTTTCATCTTTGGTTTGCAATATGACTGAATTTTGAGAAATCGCCTTGCCAATCACAGATGCACTAATTTTGTTTTTTTTACATATACTCAAAACATTTTCTTCATTATCTTTTGAAACTGCTAAAACCATTCCGACTCCCATATTAAATGTGCGATAAAGTTCTTTTTTATTATTAATCTGTTTTTGTAGTTGTGCAAATATACCCTCTGGCTCTGGCATGTTATCAAGTAAAAATCCACATTTAGCATGTTCGCCTATTCGTGAGAGTTTTGAAAATGCTCCCCCCGTTATATGGGCAATTGCATTTATTTTTACATTACTGATAATCTCCATTATCACATCAACATAAATTTTTGTGGGAATAAGCATCTGTTCTGCCCAATCTTTTGAGTCCAAAACTTTTCTTGCAAGACTAAAACCATTGGAATGCAATCCACTTGATTCAAGCCCAATCAAAACATCGTTTTCTTCAACGTCTTTTCCAAGAATCGGTTCAGCCTCATTTATCCCGACCACTGTCATCGCTAAATCATAGTCTGCATGTTTTGATGGTTTATCCGATTTAATCATATCTGCAAGTATAGCTGTCTCTCCGCCAACAAGTGCAATTTTTGATTGTTTACAACCACTGACAATTCCATTCATTATTTGCTCAACTAATTCTTCATCAGTGCGTGATAGTGCAATATAATCCACTCCGACAATCGGGCGTGAACCGACACAAATCAAATCATTTGCGTTCATCGCAACCGCATCAATTCCAATCGTATCGTGCTTATTCATTTGTTGTGCAACTAATATTTTTGTTCCAACTCCATCTGTATGTACTGTGAATTTTGTATTATTCACTTCAAAAAATCCTGCATAGTGTCCTGCAACAAAATTTGGTGTATATTTATTTGCAGTTTGCAATAGTGCAGAATTTATCTTACCTTGCATCTTTCTTATGCGTCCGATATCTACTCCCATCTGTGCGTAAGTGTTTTCCATGCTTAATTTAGTCTCCGCCAAGCTTATAAATATAAAATCTGTGCAAATCTGCAGTATAGTGGGTGATACTATGTTGGAAGCAGATACTTTGGTATCTATGGTTTTAGGAGTAGTGCTTGCTCTTTTGCAACTTTTAATCTCTCTTTCTCTTGCTACGGCGACTGTCTATTTGGCTATTCGTCTATTTGACAAAACCACGAAGGAAATAAACGAGATGCAAGAGATAAAAAAAGGAAACGTTGCAGTGGCAATATTACTTGCATTTGTTGTGTTATCTGTGGCGTCAGTTGTGCAAGTAGGTGTTGAAAATTTGACTTATCTTATAACTCCAAGTCAATCGCTTAATGTGATGATGGCAGGTATGCTTGTCGGTGTGGTTCAACTTTTAATTGGTATTGGGGTTGCAATATTTGCAGTTAATCTTGCAATACGTGTATTTGATACTGTTGCAGTGGATATTGATCTTCTAAAAGAACTCAAAAAAGGCAACGTGGCCGTGGCTATTTTGTTATCTGGAGTATTACTTGCAATTTCATTCGTTATTCGTGCAGGTGTCTCTGGTCTTGCAAGTTCGGTTGACCCATTAGCTCTTGTTGGGCTTATGGGATAATTTTTTTCTTTTTATTCTTTTGTGTGTATATGTATGCGAATTGCATATACCTGAGTAATAGCATTTTTTGTCTCTATCTGTTTTGTGTTTTTATATATTTGTACTTACAATTTCAGTTATGTACTATCAAGTAACAAAAAAAGATTTAGATGTTTGTCTTAAGTTTGCAATAGATTACCATTTAGACGAAACTAAGTCGGCTACAAACAGAACTACTGGTCAATATAGGGGGCTTGGGGGCATAATTGATAGTTTTGTTATAGGCAAACTTATAGAAATAGGTGTAAGTAAAATCATTGAAAAAGAATCAAATAAAGTGTGTAATCTTGATTTCAATATTCACAAATTAACTAAAGAGTCAATCTCAGATCCAGATATTATCTCAATATCTGAAGGCTCAAAAACGCGCACTCCAAATCTATATGTGGAAATCAAAAATATATCTGAATCTGATCGTTGGATCGGTCTTACTACTGAGCAATTCAACACTATACTTTCAAATAAATTGGTGAATCAAAACCCAAAAAATGTCTTTCTTATTTATGCTAGTTTAGAAACAAAAAACAAAAATAAAGATATAGATCCACTCGGGATTTATCTTAAATCAAATATAAATTTAGATCTACTAAAAAAATTTTGTGATGTTGGAGATCTGCATGTATCTATAAAATATGTACTTAACGGTCAGGATTTTACAAAATTTGCAACACACTTCAATCAAGGTTCGTTTTTATATGAAACAGATATATTCAAAGAAGCACGTCCAGTTACTTGCAAAAAAGTTCTTAGCGGTTCGTTTGAAAAATTAAAACACAAACAAGGTCAGTTTCCAATCATCATGACTGATGCTTATCCGTCTCCAAAAGAATTTGGGGATTTTACTTATACTGGGGATATAACTATTTATCATAAAAAAAATTTCAAAAACAACAAAGAATCTTCACGCAGAATATATGTAGTCGCAAATAAAGACACTCAAATATCAAATCGTGTACTTGGTCAATTTTTTCTAAAACAAAATAAAGTTTATGGGTGTAATTTCTGCACAGTTGGAAGAAATCCATCTCTAAAACGTAACAATATTTGGATTGCTCATCGAAATCTCAAATTTATATTAGCTTTATCTACTGAGCAACTTGTTTGCTTTATATCAAAAACAATCTAAAATTTAGTTTTTAGCGCATGCTATCATCATGTCTTTTTCTCTAATCTCATCAAGTAGGGCTTTTTGTATTTTTTCTGCTATTCTAAACACAACTGGTACATTAACGCTATTGCCTGCCTGATGGTACAAATGGCTATCTGCTAACTCTTGTGGTAATTTATATGTGCTAGGAAATCCTTGAAGTAAAAAGCATTCACGCGGTGTCAATTTTCTTATCCCAATCGTATTTTTTATTATCGGAACATTATGTCCACCACTGCCCATATTTGCAGTAAGTGTTGGGCAAACTCCTCTTTTGTTCTCTCTTACGTACCTTCTTCTCCACTGATATACTGTCTGTTCAGAATTGATATCGTTTTTTATACGTTCATATAATGGTTTATCGTTGTAATAATATTTTGAATCTGCTTTTTGTGCAACATAATCTCTAAAGCTTTTTTTCAAAGGTATCTGAGATGGAAATTCAAAAGCTTCTGCCTTTTTCTTATCTAAAAAGCCGACTATATAAATGCGTTCTCTATTCTGAGGTATGTTTCCATGTTTCATACTATTTAAAACTTGTGATTTTATTGTGTATCCCAGATTCTCCAAAGTCTGTTTTATTATATTGAAAGTTCTACCTTTATCATGGGTTTTTAAATTTTTGACATTTTCCAAAAAAAATACCTGCGGTTTTCTTGCTTCTAAAATATCTGCTATTCTTAAAAACAAATTTCCCCGTCCTTTCTCATCTGCAAATCCTTTGCGATACCCTGCAATTGAAAAAGCCTGACATGGAAATCCCCCTAAAAGAACATCAAAATCTGGTATATCTTCGATATTTAATTTCCATATATCTTCAAGTGTAAGTTTTGGATACGAAAAATTCAAGTCGTATGTTTTTTTGCACTCTTTATCAAAATCATTTGCAAAAACTGTTTCAAAGCCAGCCATTTCAAATCCGAGTCTAACTCCCCCAACACCTGCAAAAAGGTCAATCGTTTTAATTGTTTTTTGCATTTTTACACCATCAATTTTCTTGTGCGTCCGTGCGCGAGATATGCGAATTTGCAAAGCATACCCGAACATTCACGTCTGAATTTTTTGACATTCTGATTTTTTTTTGTCTTTTTAATTAATTTGCTCTCAAGAAATATTCTTGTTTATTTTTATATTAGCTATGCAAACCCTTATTTTCCGCTCAACTATCTCATTACTATGATATTTTAATCATTTTGCCTTATCTTAAAAAGTCTGCAAGCGTTCTCAAACGTGATGTTCATCACGTCTTGTGCAGGTATACCTTTGTATTCGCTAATCATTTTTATTGAGTTCATGGTATCTGCGCTGTGTTTTGCAACATAAGGTGCATCTGATTCTACAAGCAAATGTTCAATCGGTATGTTTTTGATTATTTTTTTTCTTTGTTTGCTTTTTAGAGGTGGGATTGATACAAACCATCCACGTTCAACTGCAATTTTTGCCTGTTCTAATTTACCATCAAAACAATGAAGCATTACTCTATCACATTGAGATGCAAGAAGTTGAGATATACATTCAGCCTCTGCTTTTCTTGAATGTATCACTATTGCAAGGTTCATTTTTTTGGATAGTTCTATCATCTGTTCAAATGCCTCAAATTGTCGCTGTTTATGCTCATGAGTTTTTGCCCAATGTCTATCCAATCCTACCTCTCCTATTGCAACAAGATGTGAATTATTACTTTGAGCTTCAATCTGCGTCTTTACTTTTTCTATTTGTTCAAAAACATCTGAATACAAATCTTCACGTTGTATTTCTTGAGGTGCGAGTCCAAGCGATATATACGCGTTTTTGTAATCTTTGAATTTTTCAATTACCTGTTCATTTGATTTGTAAGAATATCCGCAGAGCAAAAACGTTTGTCCAACCTCTATATTCTCATGCAGATGTGTGTGAGCATCAAATAGTTTCAAATAATCATTTTTCACATTTTAAGTTTGTATTTTTAGGTTTATAATCCTCAACTTCAATTTTTCTATATTTCCTATCGTCTATGTGCCAATCTAAAATCACGTTTTTTGTGCTATCTTTATATACATTATACTCGTCTGTTACTTCAATTGAAATGGGGGATTGTATGAAATTTTCGCAACTTGTGCTATTTGCACTAACTATTCTATGTGTGCCTATATCTGTATTTGCTCAAGAAGATGTCAATCAAACCGACTCAAATACTCAACTTGTTGTCGTTTCAAATTCGCAAAATATAGATAGTCCGTGGGCAGAAAATTCCAAAATTTGTATTTTTGTTCGTGAATGGATACTCAAGGGAATGTTCTTGGTGGTTCTGTTAGTGTTTCTAGCCGGAGTTGCAACAATCTCAGGAGCCGCATTTCCTGAATGGAGAGATTATGGTTCAAAAATGGTTCTTGGTTCAATAGGTTCAATGATTCTCTATATAATTGGAATGCAGGCTTTGAGGTTTTTCATGGGGACTACAATTTGTGGTCTTTAGATTAGGTGGGGAATAAAATGGCTGAAGTTCTTAGTGAGCTCATAACAAACTTGAATATGCTTACCAACGTTCTTTTGGTAATAGTTATGATAATCTCTATTGCGATGATTGCCTATCCCGATCCAACTGTAAGACACAACGGAACAATCGCGTTTTTAGTGACGCTTCTGGCAGCTATATTCACAAACCTGCCAATAAGCGTGGTCTAGATGAAGCGCTTTATCTACTTATCATTTTTTTTATTTTTTTGTTCGCACATGGTTTACTGTTTAGAATCTGGTTTATATTCAAACTACATATACGAAACAGATTATCGCGGAGTTAATCTTCCATACCCTATATCAATAGACTGCAATTACTTTTATGAAAATACAAGTACGTGTATGATTTTAGATAAAATTTCAAACGAGTCAAAACAAAGCGTCATACTTGGTCTTATTAAAAGAACTTATCCTGACGAAAATCACGACCTTCTAAGAGCGTGGAATAATCATCTAAATATATCTAAATATTATGACCAATCAACTCTTTTTGGTCTAAATATTACTGATGGTCAATTTGCTTCAAACGGTTCAATGAAAAACGTTTGGATACGACTAATAAATATCTATCCCTCGGTTTTCAAAGAAAGTGAAAATTACTATTATGTTCCAGATCAAGCTCTATTAATTTCTGGTTCAAATGCCGATTTAATTATTCCAAATCCAAAAGAAGGTGAATATTGTAAACAAAACTACGACATAAAAGGTTTTGATGCAATAAAAAAAACAAACATAAAAAATTTTGAGACTCAAAGCCAAATCATTCCTTTTTCAAGCATACTTTCAGTCGGGGAGCAAGCGAATCTGTCGCATTCACTTTATGTAAAATCAAATTTTGCCCGCGAAATCTGGACTATGCAAGACTCTGGATCATGTTCTTCTGAAAACTGCACAGTTCCAAAGGTTTGCAAACTCAACATTTCAGAACAGGTGTATGATACTGCGTTTGTAAATGTGAGTATTCCAATAAAACGTTATTCAAATACATTTTCCTATCAGAACGAAATAGCTGTTCCAACAAGGGGGTTTGCCCAAGGTGTTATTAATTTAGAATTACCTCAAGACTTTTTATTCTATCAATTTACAATAAAAAATCAAGTATTTAGACTAAGTAAAAATGAATTAAAAATAACTACAAGAGGAGAAATTTATCCTATTTTGCAACTTAATCTAATTTCGTCTCCATCAAGAAGCGGAAATCTTTTCATAACTTCAATTACTGAAGATAATTATGATACTGTTTATCGTGCACAAATACGTTATAAACTTTATATTGACTCTCCAAACATCTCTGATGCAGACTGCCACTTTTATATGATGACACCATTTGCTACTCAAGAAGTACTTGATGCATGTAATTCTGTTCGTTCAACTGCATCTATGAATCTTGAGGTTTTCACCACTCAAAATTCAACAACTGCAATAGTAAACGCAACCGTAAAAGACCAATTATCTAATCCGATTGAAAGTATTGACGTAGAATTTGTGTCAGCTGATTTGAGAACTGTTAAAAAAACTGATGCAAATGGAATTGCAAGTGCGTCTGTAAACCGAAAAGAATCTACTCAAACTCTTGTTGCAAGAGTTCTAGATACTCAACAATATGCACAGACACAATCAACAATATTTTTACCTGGCGTCGGTGCAAGTCCGCAAGGCGAGTCTCAGATACTTGGACTTATTTTGCAGGCTTTGCCAATCTTTTTAATAATAGTTATTGTTAGCTTCTTGGTGAGAATTCTCATGCGTAAGCGCACAGGTGGGTTATTTGCATTATTATTGTTAGTGTTCTTACTATCTCCCTCGTTATACTCACAGGCAGTAGACGAATCTGGGAATCTTGATGTTCAATCCACTTTGGATGCATGTAGAAATTATGATTTTGAAAATGCAGTAAAGCACTTGGGGGAATGCTCTGAAAGTTATAGAATAGCAGTTGAGTTTTCTGCAATGAGAACTACTGCTAGTGTGCTTGTGGAAAATATAGCTCCACTTGTAGTTGCAAATCCAGATATTCTTCCATATAAAGAGCGATATGCAGATATGGTTCTTATTGCACTTTCTCTTTTTAGAGTTGCATGGGCATTCAATTCCTTATACTTAATATTGAATATATTTGATCCAACAAAGCGTTCAAAGGCGCTTCATCAATATGCATGGCTCATAGTCTTTGTCATATTTGTGCACGTATCTTTTTCAATTTTGCAGGATGGAGTCTCGGCAGTAAACTCTGTTGCCGGTTGGATTGCTGGAACAAACGCCGCAGATAATTTATCTGAGGCAACGCTTTCTACTCAATTTGTAATTGAAAATTACGAGATGTTAAAGCTTGTTTTGCCATTTCTTAATCTTTCTTATCTGATACTTCTTGCGCGATACATTCTTGTAATTGGAATGATATTATTTTTTCCATTTTCACTACTGTTATTTTTTACATCTGCAACGCGTGGGTTTGGAAAAGCTACGCTAACCGTAACTTTTGCATCTTTAGGTCTTGGAGTTCTAAACGCAATACTTCTTCTAATTTACAATATACTTGTGCAGACTCAAGATATGGCACTTGCAGGTAGTTTCGCAAGCACATTTTTCTCTGCATCTTTTCTAATATTTTTTGGTTTTATTAATCTGATAGTCCTCTCAATATCGTTTCTTTCCGGAATCGTGTTTATTGGGGGAGGAAATAAGGTGTAGTGTAAATGCCCGGATATAGAACTATTCCTTCCAAAGACACCTTTGATGTGGATGAAAAACTTGGTGGTGTAGTTACTGTGAAGCAACTTGCGTATTTGCTTGTTGGGCTTCTAATCACATATTTTTCATTTATAATTTCAAATGAATTGTTTGAGGGTTCATCAGATAGTATATATGTTTGGGGGTCAGTTCTTTTTTTCTCTTTACTTTTTGCTTTTGGAAATATAGATAAGTGGGTTGAGCGCAGAATAAAATATTACATAACTTCTGATCACCAAAAGCTTGAGAGAAACCCAAATTTGCTTGCAAATATTAAATGTGAAGAAGAAAACAAGTTAATCACTTTAGATGGACGAGTTATTGCTGTTTTGAAAGTAACTCCAATCAATTTTCCTCTACTATCAGATGAAGCGAAGGAAGCAAAAATTGCAGCATATGAAACTTATCTAAGACAGCTTGTGCATCCGATAATGCATATGGTTCAATCAGAAGAAGTTGATGTCGGAAACTACATCTCAAACGTTTTAACTGATTCTCAGATTTCAAAAAAACGCGGTGTAAAAAATATAGAAGTTTATGCACAAAATCATGCTAAATTCTTGAGAAACTACTTAAAGAAAAACCGCTCTAGAACAAAGAGCCATTATATTGTTCTTGAGGTTCAAGATCCAAGATATAAACGTGTGGGGCATAATCCAACACAAAGTCTTTCAAAAAAATTAAGCCTCAAATTTAATCGTTTTATTAGCGAATTCAATCCATCTGGATTTCTTGCAGAACAAGAACTTTTTGTTACTCCAAGAAACTATGTTCAAATAGACACTGCTGGGAAGAGAATGATATTCAAAAGTTCTCATATTGTTCCTTTGGTTGCACCCCAAAAATCAAGAAAGATAGGTCAAATACTTCAATTTGATTCTTTAGTACCTCTTCTAAGATTTGCAAAATTGCAGAAGAAAAATTATTATTATGGTGAGATTGATTTAGATTATTTACTAAAAACTGAATTTAGAGATCTTTCGCTAAAACAGCGAGAAGAAGAATTTAGTATAGAAGAAAGACGTTTGCATGTTGCAATTTGTGCTGGAAAAACTCGTTGGGCCTTTGATGAAGTTGAAAAACATCTTGCAGTTATATCTGATAAATTAGAAGCTACTGGTTTGAGAGTACAGCGAGTAAATGCTTCTCATCTTCTAAGTGGTAAATTTGGACTAACAAGTGCAAATAAAATAAAAGTAACTCCTCACTATCTTCGTGCTGATAATAATTACATGAGTGTAATTCAAGCAACTGGTTATCCATATCAGGTGGGTCTTGGATGGCTTTCAAATATAGTAGATGGACGCGAAGATTACGACTTTACTATGTATATATATCCGATTGGTATAAACGAAGCACTAAGTACTTTTAGAAATGCAATTCTAAAACTTTCAACCGAAAAAAAAGCGCGTTCTGACTTTTTAGACCCAGAAACAGAACAGCATCTTGGAGACGTAACAAACTTTTATACTCAAGTGGTTTCAGGCAAAGAAAAATATTTTCAAGCATCTTTGTACATTACTGCAAAAGCAAACAGTGTTAAGCAATTAGATACTGTATTGGAAAAATGCAAATCCGATTTAGCCGGTGCTTCAATTGATTTTCAAACTTCTGATTACGATGTTGCAAGAGCAGTGTATTCAACTCGTTTGAGTGGTAATGATTTACTTAACAAAAAACGTGAGTTTCCATCATCTTCGCTGGCGGCAACTTTTCCTCATATCTCATCTTCAATTGAAATAGAACCAAGTGGCATGTTTTTTGCTTTTGATTGGATGAGTGCACCTATAATTTTTGATTTGAAAAGCCTACCAAATCAGCATATATCAATACTTGGTGAATCCGGTTCTGGCAAGTCTTACTTTGCAAAAAGTCTAATTCCTCGCTACATCATGGGTGGTTATCAAGTTTTCATAACTGATCCCGATGGCGAATATTGTGCCATCGCAAAAGAATTTTCTGGCACTGTTTCAACGGTCGGTCCATCAAAAGGGAACTGTATAAATCCATTTGATCTTGGAGATAGCGATGTAAATTCAAAAATAAGAAGCCTTCTTGGTCTGTTGTCAATAATTACTGGGCAATTGAGTAAATATCAAGAAAGTATCATAGGCGATGCTTTAATTGAACTTTATGATAATAAAAAAAATTCACAAGCAACAATGAGTGATTTTGCAAAGATATTGCAAAAGCGTCAAAATTCAAGTAAGGATCAACAAATTCGCCACGATATCCAATTTTTGCTTATATCTATAAAGCCGTTTTTAAGAGGAAATATATATGGGTTTGTAGATAAGCCAACTAACGTAAAAATTGAGGGGCAAATGCATGTATTTGATTTGTCAGAATACAAAAACGATAAAACTCTAAAAGACTTTTTCAATTACATAATATTTGACTTTATATCAAGTCGTCTATTGCACGATACTCGTCCAAAAGCCTTGTTTATGGACGAAGGCTGGACAATGGTAAACTACAAGGGTTCAGAGGACTACGTTCGTTATATAATAAAAGATTCAAGAAAATACAATGTTTCATTCGTGTTCATAACTCAAGAACTTGAGGATATGTTATCAAGTGATGCGGGGCGTTCCATTTTGAACAATACCTCAACTCAATTCATATTTCACCACAAAGAAAGTGCCATGCCTCTTATGAAAAAAACGCTTAATCTCACGGATGTGGAATATGAACGTCTAATTGCGGTGGCAAAAGGAGAAGGTCTATTAATTTCTGACAAGCATAGATTATTTTTCAAGGTGCAAACTTCAAAAAAAGAGCACGAAATGATTTCAACAGATCCAAACCGAAAAATTCAACCTGATGAGCAAATACCTCTAAAAGATGTTCAAAAACAATTTTTATCTTCTGCGCTAAAAAATGCTTTAGAAGACACTTCAACTATTGCCAAATCAATAGGGATTGAAAAAGAGCACAATACACTTCAAGAAAAAGATTTGATTAGATTGCCAATAGCGCTTACTCATGGGCTTGTTTCAGATGAGGAGAAACTTGCATTATTAAAGCCATTAAGTATAGACAAGCAAAAAAGAAGCAAAAATAGCTCAGGTTCTTTAATTACAAAGAAAAAAATTGAGCTTCTAAAGCCGTTTACACTTTCAAAGTCTAAGAAAAAGCGTAGTGATCCTAAGCGTAAGAAATCTAAAAAGAATTCTAAGGGCGGATAAAATGGCAAAATCAAAGAGTTCAGACGCTAAACTTAGATTAAATATAACTAAGGAGGAGCTTGAAGAATTCAACAAACTTCTAAAAGGACATGAGAAGTTCATACGTGCGGTTGGACGGCTTTAGATATTTTGTTTTTGTATATTATTGTCAAGCTGACGAAAACCGCCCACTTTGAGTGGGCGGTTGATGTACAGGTGTCATCTCAACCACCGGCTTTGTGCCGGTGGTGCTCCAAAGTGCTCCTAAGCACTTTGTGAGTGGCAATCCATTTGCCGAATGGGCACAAGACCCAGCCATTTATGGCTGGGTGCTCTTCGGCAAATCTGATATCCTAAAACTTGTTTTTTTCAAATTTTACTCAAGTTATGAATATGTGCTATACACACAATATATACGCAATACTTTTTTTTGCAAATCAGTTCTATCCTAATTGTTTTGCTAACGCAAGAAAACTATTTTAGTATGTACTAAAATATTTGGCGCATTTATATACTTTGATAAATCTAATCTATTTGTGATTTGAATGTTAAATCTCAAGCAAATTCGCCAAGATCCCAAGCCATTTAAAGATGGTTTGAAAAAAAGAAATGCAAGTACAGATTCAATAGATAAAATTGTTAAACTAGATGTTTTGTACAGACAAAAAAAAGTTGAAGTTGAAACTCTAAAACATGAACGAAACGAATCTTCAAAACTAATTAATGAAGCAAAAAAGCAAGGGAACGATATAACTGAAATAATTTCAAGAACACAAAAAATCTCAGCTCAAATAAAGGAGCTTGAAGTGGTGCAAAACGATTTAGAGGCGAAAATGCAACAAATATTACTTGAGATCCCTAACATGACGCATAGCTCAGTCCCGTATGGAAAAAGCGAGAACGATAATAACGAAGTCTCAAAATTTGCTAAACCAAATAAAACCTCAAAAGATGTTCTTGCACACTACGAAATAGGTTCAAAATTTGGACTTGATTTTGAGCGGGGTGTGAAACTTGCGGGTTCTCGTTTTTGTGTTTTGCAAAAAGATATGGCATTACTTGAGCGGGCCATTTCTAACTATATGCTAAATACTGCAATAAAAAATGGCTATTTGGAAATCTCCCCCCCATATTTAGTAAATTCAAAAACAATGCAAGGAAGTGGGCAATTACCAAAGTTTTATTTAGAATTGTATAAACTAGAAGATACTGACCTCTGGCTTGTGCCAACAGCAGAAGTTGCATTAGTTAATTTGCACTCTGATGAGGTTTTAGACGAATCTTTACTCCCAATTTCATATACTGCACTCACTCCTTGCTTTAGAAAAGAGGCAGGAAACTATCAAAAAGACATTAAAGGTCTAATACGCCAACATCAATTTCAAAAAGTAGAGCTTGTGAAATTTTGCACTCCTCAAAACTCTTATGATGAGCTTGAGAATATGCTAAAAAATGCTCAATGTGTTCTTGAAGGTCTTGAGTTGCCATACAGAACAATTGAGTTATGTAGTGGAGATATAGGTTTTGCATCTGCAAAAACTTATGATATAGAAGTCTGGATTCCATCTCAGGACGCATATAGAGAAATCTCATCGTGTTCAAACTGTGAAGATTTTCAAGCACGACGTGCAAACATTAAATTTAGATTAGATGGAAAAAATGAGTTTGTACATACATTAAATGGTTCAGCTCTTGCAGTTGGGCGCACAATGGTTGCAATACTTGAAAATTATCAAGAAGACGGTCAAGTGATTGTTCCTCGTGCATTAAAGAATTTCATGCAGAAAGATATCATAGATGTTATGAAAAAGTAATCTAAATTCAATACTTTTTTTGTAATTTTCAAACTTTTGTGTGCAGTCAAAGTTATCTTCAAAATTAAGCTTTAGACTCCAGGTTCATTTCGTTCCTCAGACTCCTTTGGATTATATGCATATATTTCTTCTTCACCTGTTGGGCGATATGTAACCTTTGATGCGGCAATTTTTGCAAATATTTTCATAGTAACCACTACAAAAGAGATTCCCATGAATATGATAAGTTTTAGGTCTTCAGTTCCACTAAAAAATAAATAAATTGCTAAAAGTATTGGGGGGATGTATCCGATAGCTGCAAGATTTATTACTTCTTCTACAAGTCCTGAAGTAGTATCTGAGGGCATCACTTGTGCAGTTGTTTGTTCTTTTGAACGTGTTTTTGGCAACACTCCTTCGTTTGAAATAATAAGCACAAGTCCAAGTACGAAAAGTATCAAACCTAAGTCAAAGTTTCCGTACATCATCACAAGGGCTCCAAGTATAACTAGAAAGCCCATCGTGAGCGAAAATATCACCGAAATAGCGCTTATCAGCTTGCGCCTGTCCATATGGCTACTATGAGTGTGTTATTTTAAAACATACCGTTTTTCAATCATTTCACTCTCAAAATATCTCAAGCGTCTGTTTGAATTTTCGTTTCATATATTCATTTTAAAAGAATGTTGTCCAAAACTAATTTGTTGATTGAATGCTCTCTGATGAAATACTCTCAATGTTAGATATCGTTCCTTTGGATACTCTAAAAATTCACGAGCAAACTGTACCTGCAAATCTTCATGCATTGCGCGAAACTATGCTCAATATAGGAAAGCTTGTGGATCCATTGATAATTGACAAAAAACACAAAATTGTACTTGATGGGAATCATAGGCGTCAAGTTTTAGAATTGTTAAAAGTTGAGAATGCAATAGTT
>CAZHIX010000007.1:15586-28499 GCA_964532715.1 Microcaldota archaeon
CAACCAATAGATTATACGGATCCAAATATCCGAATAGGTGGTTGGTATATCGCAACAAAAGATCTCTCGTTTGATGACGTGGTTGGTGAAAAGGTTGATTTACAAACCGGTCTTGATGCTCTTGGTAATATGTCTGCAAGTCTTATGGCAATTAGCAGTACAAGCACATCAAAAAGTGCAAAATTAATTTCATGTGAAAAAAAGGACTTAAAGGCAGTTTTTTCTTCGCAAGAGCAGTATTTGAAAGATGCTCTAAAAATTGACAATATACGTGAAAAAAACGGTTCAATTGCTTTTATTGAAGATTCGCGTGTAGATTACTATCTTCAAAATGGATATACGATATTTGCACGAAAAATATTCACAAAAGAAGAAGTCATAAGCGAAGCACTTGCTGGCAGACCTCTGCCTCCAAAATCAACTCGTCACATGATAACGAACCGAATAATTCGTCTCAATTTCAGATTGGGATATTTAAATGAAACTACCGAACAAGCTCATCTTCTTCTTGGCGAAATGCTCAAAAAACGTGTAAAATATGGCTCGGCGAGATATTATACCGAACCTGTTATTGTGCTTTACTAATTTTTCCCATCTTTTACTAGCGAATTTTAACCATTTAATTCACTGGCAGATTATGTTTTGTCTGGTAATTGTTGCTTTAAGAAAATCCTGCAAAGAGTTTTAATCATTTGATTCAATAGCAAATTATGTTTGGTTGGGTAATAGTTACTGGAAAAAAAATACTATCCACTATTTTGATATCTTTTGTTCTGTATCTTCTTACCCCTGCACTTGATCTTCCAAATTCTGCAAGTCTTTTACTAATATATTCTTTTTGTGCAGGTATGTTATTTCCAGATATAGATATGATTACTGGATTTCTAAAAAGAGCATTGCACTCAATGTCCGTTTTCATATTTTTATTTTTACTAATCGTAATAGCGTTATATCCTGCTTCAATTCAAATCTCTGGGGATATGTGCACTGAATCAATAACCTATTCTCTAACTGGTATTTCTGGTTTTGGGGCTTATTGCAATGCAGGCACTGTTCTTATCATAATGATTATTGGTTATATTTTTGCACAAGCAATCGTCGGTTGGATTCCGGATAGAAATATGCTTCACTCTTATATGATGATGGTTCTTGTTATAGTGTGTGCAGCTCTTTTTTCATTATTTTCATTTGAAAAATCACTATTTTATCCAACTGTGATCTCTTTTTCAGTTGCTTACTTTATGCACATCTCAATAGATGCTGCTTATCATCACATGAGAAATTAATATCAATCACTATATATTCCCACTTTATGCGTAATGCTTAATTAATACAAATTGTTTTTAAGTTAAGCTACAAATACGCAACATATATCAGATAATTATTGAGGTATTAAATGGCGCAAACCCCAAATCCAACGGATGCACGAACTTATTATACGAAGGGAAACGACCTATTTGAAAAGGGTGAGTATGAGCGTGCGCGCGAAAATTACAACATGGCTATCATTTTGAACCCGACGTTTTCTGAAGCATATTTCAATCGTGGTCTTTGTTTTTACAATCTAAAAGATTTTGACAAAGCTATAGAAGACTACACAAAGTCTGCGGAGCTTGATCCAAAAAACCCTGTAATCTACAATAATCGTGGAGATGCTTATTATCGCAAACAAGATTTCAAAAACGCAATTGTGGATTACGATAAAGCACTTTCTTTAAATAAAAAATACTTAAAAGCGTTTTACAATCGCGGTCTTGCGTATGCTTGCACTCAAGATTATGAGCAAGCAGTTCGTGATTTTGATGAAGTAATAAAAATTAATCCAGAATTTGCAGAAGCCTATCACATACGTGGTCTTGCGTATGACTATATGAACAAATTAGAACAAGCAATAAGTGATTATCAAAAAGCAATTGAACTAAATCCGCAATTTGACGAAGCAAAAAATCATCTTGAGATTGCAAAAGCAAAACAAGATTCCGGTGGACCAGCTCCAGGTGTTCCTGGGGGTCCAGAAAATCCCGCAGGTGGCGGGGCAGGCGGGGGACAGCCTGGTCAAAATCAAGGAATAAACGCAGTAAAACTTCTCTCAAAACCAAAAATGAATTTCAAAGACGTTGCTGGAATGAAAAAAATGAAAGAGGAAATCAATGAGGCTGCCGTGTATCCACTTGTAAAACCTGAGCTTGCCAAAAAATATGGAAAACTGGGTGGCGGTGGAATTTTACTTTATGGTCCTCCTGGTTGTGGTAAAACATTTATTGTAAAAGCGACTGCAGGTGAGTGTGCATCTTCGTTCATCAATGCAAAAGTTTCTGATATTGTAGATATGTATGTTGGTCAAACCGAAAAAAATCTTCACAATATTTTTGAGACTGGAAGAAAAAATGCCCCGTGTATTATTTTCTTTGATGAAGTTGAAGCATTGGGTGGCAGACGTGAAGAAATGTCTGGTTCATCTCAGTATTTGAAAATGGCAGTAAATCAGCTTCTGTATGAAATGGATGGTATGGAAGCAAACAATGTTAATGTTCTTGTTATCGGTGCAACCAATGCGCCATGGGATGTGGATCCAGCTCTGAGACGTTCTGGAAGATTTGGTAAAGCGATTTATATTCCGGAGCCAGATTTTACCTCACGAAGAGAAATTCTCAAATTACATGCAAAAAAATTACCTCTGGTTCCACTTATGCCTTGGTGGGCAATGGCTTTAGCAACTGATGGGTATGCATCTGCAGATCTAAAAGCAATTACTGAAGAAGCAGCTGCAATTCCATGGAGACAAGCTTTCAAAACTGGCAGGCAAAGACCAGTCAATGCGATGGATTATTTTAATGCGATTAAAACAAAAAAATCATCTTTACCTCCATGGTATGCTCAGGCAAAAAAACAAATCGGGCAAGTTGAAGAAAAATCAATTGTAGATGGCAAGGAGCATGTAAAAATTACTGAGAGCAAATTAGGAAGCTCTGAAAAAGAAGCTTTCAAATCTTTAGTTGATGTGATTAAGCTCAAGAACGAATGGTGGTATAAGTATCCGATGGTTGGGTTTAGATACGCAATGCTTGGTCTTTTATTTGTAGTTGGTATTTTGACTTCGGTTGTATTTCGTGGAAAAAAAGATCCAAATTCAGCCTCCAATCAACCACTAACTTCTGATTCTATGAAATCTGAGGGTAGTTCATGATTCAAAAGTTCAATCTTTTTTTTCTAATTTTTGTTCTTTGTCTTAATTGTGCTAATCTTCATGGTATTGTTACTAATGATTCTGCTTTGAATTTTGATGGCGGATTAAATGCACTTATTGTTGTAGATTCAAATCAACTGGTTCTTAATCCTCAGAAAATAAACATATCTGCAACTATAAAAAATGAAGATCCAAACAACGACTACATAATATATTTGATGTTAAATAATAGTGGTATTTGGGAAACTGGGCAGATTATAGGTATTGCAAAAAGCAATCAATCTACGCGTTTTGATTTTGATTTTGGAGCGCAATATTCTGGTTATACTTATGCTACTTCAACATATGCTCTTGTTGCAAGTTATGATTCATCAATTATAGGCAAATCATTTGTAATAGTTGAAGACTGGTCAATATATGAAAAAGAGCAAATGCAAATAATATCTAGTTATGCTCGTTTTATTGCTCCAATACTCGGTCTTTTGATTATAGCAATACTTTTTTTCCTTGCTCGTTCTGCATTTTTTTCAAAAAGTCGTAGCGAAAAAAAACGTGAATATACTCTAAAAAATTTCATTATACCTAATATAAATAATAAAAAACCAAAAGAGGTTATTGCTCAATTTTTGATTCATCCTCTATTTTGGTTATTTGAGGTTTTTGTGCTCGTAATAATTCTGGAATTTATATGGAATAGTTCAGTGCTTGAAAATAAACTGGATCTAATCGTACTAACATTCTTATCTGCTCTTTTGATGCCATTGGTCTATTTCCTATTGTTGTGGACATATAATATGCTTGTAGAAAAAATGCCAATGCGTTTTTTAGCAGGTGCATTCATATGGGGTATTACTTCCGCCGTTTTATCTCTTATTATAAATTCGTTGCAGTCAAATTATGTATGGAATATAACCGGTTTTGAAAAATCAGTCATAGTTTTATTTACTACTGCGATATTTGCTCCATTAATTGAGGAATTTACAAAAGGTATTGGACTTTTTATATTATGGGGTCACCACGAGTTTTGTGATTCCTTGCACGGAATTCATTTAGGTCTTGCATCTGGACTTGGATTTGCATTTGTTGAAAACTGGCTTTATTTTGCATCAAAAACACAACCTCTTGAATTAGGTCTTTATGCATGGTTATTAATTATAATTTATCGTAGTTTTTTCAACTCGTTGGCTCACGGTTGTTTTTCTGCAATGTTGGGTGCAACTCTTGGTTGGGCAAAACAACACGGTTGGGGTACACTTGCATTTTTGTCTATAGCTCCAGGACTTTTGTTTGCAACAATTCTTCACTCCGTATTTAATATCTCTGCAATACTTGATGGATTTGAAGCGCTAAATGCCAACTTTTTGGTATTCAAATATAATCCAATAATGATTGCTACTCTGGTCAGTTTATTACTCGTGTTCATGTTTAGTGCAACAATTGAACGTCGTTATGCCCATCTAAATAAATCACGTAAAAAATTGCAAGTCAAAAAAACAAAAGTCGTTGACTAATTCTTAACAAGCAATATTTGCAATCTGTATTACCAACTTACAACACATATAATCCATATCACCTACTACCTACAGAATTCATGTTCTTTACTGTTCGTTCTCTTTTAATCTGTGGTCTTTTTATTTAATGCATGAGTATGAACAATATGGCTGAAGATGTGCTTGAAAAAATAAAATCGCTTATGCATGCAAATAAAAAGCGTCCTTCAAAAAACATTGCACTAATGGTGGATGGTCCAAACATCATACGAAAAGAATTCAAAATGGATTTACTAAAAATAAGAAATCAACTTGAAAAATACGGTCATATAAAAGTTGCAAAAATATTTTTAGATCAATATGCATCTGATAAACTAATTGAAGCAGTTACTAATCAGGGTTTTGAGCCAATAATATCAACTGGTGATGTTGATGTTACTATGGCAGTTGATAGTGTCTGTCAGATATACAATCCAAATATTCACATAATAGCATTAATGACTCGTGATATTGATTTTAGGCCTGTCTTGATTCGCGCAAAAGAACTTGGCAAGGAAACGATAGTAATAGGCGCAGAACCAGGATTTTCTGTGGCTTTAAAGAATACTGCTGATATAGTAATAACTGTTGACTGTGGGTAATTCAAGACACTTTCTTCCATCATTTTCCATCTCAATCTCACATTTTTCATTAGATTTAAAAGCAATGTCTTCTTTCTCATTAACTGAGGGTTGTTTTTTGCGAATCGCTATGTTGGGGTGGGAGTTTCCTCCGTTTATATCTGGAGGGCTTGGCGTGCACTGTCTTGAGCTTACTGTACGTCTTGCACGCATGGGGCACAACATAGACTTTTTCATGCCGTCATGTTCAAAAGAGCTTATCTCTCCTCATGTAAATATAAATTTGATTGAAGTTGCACCAACGAAGCTTCGTCCATATTTTACAATGAATAAAAAAGGAGAGCTTGCAACATATGGTAAAGATTTAATTCGCGCAGTTGATGCATATTCAAAACAAGTTGCTCAGTCTGTGAGTGAGCGAAATTCAAAAATTCATTACGATGTAATTCATGCCCACGATTGGCTTACTTCTACTGGTGGAAAACTTAGCATGCAAAAAATAAACGTACCTTTAGTCCAAACGATTCATTCTACCGAATATGATCGGACTTTTGTTCCATGGGATATTATTCTAAACATTGAATCCGATGCAGTTAAGACTGCCGACCTATTAATCGCAGTATCAAAGCGAACTGCTAAAGATATAATTCGGTTGGGTGGAGATGAAAAGAAAATACGTGTAGTTTACAATGGTGTGGATGCTTCAAAATACAAATGCCAAAAAAATGTTAAACTTACGCGTTCTATTCAAGGTAAAAAGAGAGTTTTATTCTTAGGTCGTTTAACTGAACAAAAAGGTCCTGTGCAATTTTTGCATGCGGCAAAAAAAGTTCTTGACAAAGATCCAAATGTAGTATTTTTAATCGCGGGTAAAGGTGCGATGCTTCCATTACTCATAAGTCTTACAAATGAGCTTGGTATATCAAAAAGTGTAAAATTCTTAGGATTTTTACCTCAGGCGCAACAGCAAAAAATATATTCTATTTGTGATGTTTATGTCATGCCATCAACCTCTGAGCCTTTTGGAATTGTTGCGCTTGAAGCTATGGCTTCAGGAACTCCAGTAATCATAAGCAAGACATCTGGGGTTTCAGAAGTTGTACAGTCTGCGCTAAAAGTAGATTTCTGGGATATAAATGCAATGGCACAAAAAATTCTTGCCATATTAAAATATGCTCCACTTGCAAGAGCAATGAAAAATATGGCTGGAGCTGATGTGTCAAAACTTACTTGGGAGAAATGTGCGCAAAATACGTATAATGTTTATGAAGAAGCAATACGTATAAAGCGTGGTTAAGGTGTTTTGTTTTGAAAGTATGTTTTTATTTTCAGGTTCATCAGCCGATGAGACTTTCGCATTTTTCAGTATTTGATTCAAATACCAATGATCCTATATCTAGGTATTTTGATCATGATTTGAACAAGCAAATAATGAATAAAGTTGCAAACAAATGTTATTTACCTACAAACAAAATACTTCTTGAAGCACTTGAGCGTCATTCAAATCTAAAATTGAGTTTTTCTATTACTGGTGTCTTTTTAGAACAAGCAAAAATGTATAATCCTGCAATTATAGACTCTTTTAGAGAACTTGCAAAGACTGGGCGTGTGGAATTTTTATCAGAAACATATTATCATTCTCTGTCCTCTCTTTTTATTGATAAACAAGAATTTGAAGAACAAATCAACTTGCATTCAAAAATTATTGGTGAATTTGCAACTCCTTCAAAAGTCTTGAGAAATACTGAAGCTATGTTTTCAAACTCAATTGCATACATGGCAGAACAGATGGGTTTTGAGGGAATAATGACTGAGGGTTTCGAATCTCTTTTAGGATGGCGTTCACCTACATATGTTTATTCTGTAAAGGGGTGCTCCAAAATAAAAGCACTTTTACGCCACTATAAATTGTCTGACGATGTAGGATATAGATTTTCACAAAAAAGTTGGCCACAATGGCCTCTTACTGCTCCAAAATATGCAAATTGGTTAAGTGATCTTCAAGGTGATTGCGTAAATCTTTTTATGGACTATGAAACCTTTGGAGAACATCATTGGGAAGATACTGGGATTCTCAAATTTTTAGAACATGTGTTTGGAGAAATTTCAAATCATAAACACTTGGAGTTTGCAACTCCAGGCGAAATTGCAAAATCAGTTCAACCAAATGGAGAAATAGATTCTGAAAATGTGGTTTCTTGGGCAGATAATGAGCGCGATACATCTGCATGGCTTGGAAATGATATGCAACACTCTGCATGGACTGAACTTACCTCTCTTGAAAAATCTGTAAAAGAATTACAAGACCCACAGATTTTGCGTGCATGGAGACATTTGCAAAATTCAGATCATCTTTACTATTGTTGTACAAAATCACTTTCAGATCAGGACGTGCACAACTATTTCTCCCCGTATGACTCACCGTTTGATTCGTATATAAATTACATGAACATATTGCACGATTTAAAAGATGAAGTAAATGCAAGACTGAAAAAGTGAATGCAAGCTTGAAAAATGAATGCAAGATTGAAAAAGTGAATGCAAGATTGAAAAAGTGAATGCAAATTTAATTCTGGGTGTTACATTTGCAAATAAACTCCTATATCACTTGTTTATATTTGTTGTTTGTGTGCAAGAAGCGAGGTTAAAAATGCAAAGTCACCTGCCTGTGCAATCTGAAGATATTCCTTGGTGGGCTAATAATAGAAATAATCCAATTGTGAGTGATGCTACCAAAAATATAGCAAATTCAGTTCCGATTAAAGTCCAAAAACAAATCGAAGAAACTAAGTCGCAAAATCCTAAAATAAACAGAAAGCCAAGAGAAGAAACTGGTTTTTCTAAAGAAGTAAATAATCATTTTGCTATAGTTAAAAATTTTTTTAATAAATATAAAAAATCAATAATTGCCGATTCACAAGATTATGTTAGGTCTATTATTACAAAAGAAGCTGAAAATAAAACTGTAGCCTCATCTACTTATGTGCAAAAACCACTAACTGGTCATGAACTTGGGATCAGTACTGATGTTTTGATGGGTTATCCAACTCTTTATAGTGTATTTAATCCAGATTCCATCCTTGAGGATCTCAAGCTTTTGCAAAATGATGAACAAAGAATACAATATCTTGATACTCTCATGTCAAAGGCCAATGCATGCACAAAAATGTTCAATATTAATAACTGTACTAAATATCTTTTTGAAGATGCGGACTGGAAAATTTTGCACAACGGTTCTAGTCCAAAAACTGCTCTACTAAATTATATTGACTCAATGATTTTAGCGCTTTCCAACATGATTGATGGAATACCTCTTGATTCTAATACAAAATCTTCTGGATTAAGATTTGTTTTAAGTTTTGATGGCAAAGAAAAATTACAAGATATTTACAACGATTTACTTTTTTTTAGATTATTAGTTCAAGAATCTAAAGATTCCAAAGAGCTATACCATATAATGAACTCAAGTTTTAGTCAAGATGCAATCAACTCAGTTTTGAAACCCCAAGATATGCAAAAGTTTGGTATATCTGAAGATCAGTTGCGTCTAAAATACTTGACATTTAGTGATCAGGGTATAGGAAATGATCAAGGGCGTGATATTCTAAGAGGATTATGTGAAAGTTTTATGTCTTTATCTAACAAAATGGCTGAAGATGATGCACTTAATAATGGATATATAATTGATGAACTTGGTGTAAAGCACAACATCAAAAGCTGGTTTGAATCAAATATTAATCTTTCTAAACTAGGACTTGATGCTAATGATGAAGATACAAAGAGATTTTTACGCTATAGTGAAAAATACGGATTAGCTGCTCTAAACGCTACAACTGCTATTGGAATTATGTTAGTCTCAAAATCAAATCCAAATCTATCTCGCTTTATGCTTGGTCTAATGGGTGGAGTTGGTTTGTATGAAGGAATTAATTCTGGCAACATCAATCAGTGTTTAACATCCATTGCCTTAATGACTCCGTTTGTAGCAACAAAAATTATTGCATCTTCTGCTACTTCATTGCGTACCATTGCTATTCTTGAAACTATAGTTCAACCGACTGCAAGTGCTTATTTGACTGCAAGTCTTGTTTCTTCCACACTTTCTACAATTAAAGGCGCTCAAAACACATACTGGCGTTTTGATGATTTTTTATCAATAGGAACGAATATGGCTCTTTTGTTCTCTTCAGCAATTGCATCTAAAAATTCAAGTGAAAATCTCAAAAGAAATATGGGGGATGCAATTGGTGAAAAAACATATTTTGATGTTAATGGTCAAAAGTATAAAGTGCAGTTTTATACCAAAGGTGTGCACATATCTCATCTAAATAGCAATAGTCATGTATTTCTAACAAAAGAAGCCTTTAGCGATTTTGTGCAAAATCAAACCAACTCATACACAAAAAACAGTCAAGGCATATATGTTCCTAATGAATTGGCATCTAATACTGCAAATAACGAGCAAGCATTAGTTAGACCTTCACCAATTTCAAAAAATACACAAATCATAAACCCTCTCAAGTCTATTGAACTTGAGGTTATACCAAGTATAAATAATTCAAATCAAAGTAATATCCATCAGGTTGACTTATCTAAACAAAGTGAAAACATTGCGTCGTCTGAAATAACTCAGTCTTCATCAAATTCTAAACCTATTACTTTGCATCCTCAAAAACCTACTACTGTTTCATACGCTGAAAATATTCCTGTGGAATTATTTATGAAATTTAAACAATTTAAAATATCTCCAAATACTGTCTTAGAAAAATATATCTTAGAAAAAGGTTTGAAACAATATTGGACAAAGACAAACGAATCATCATCCTCGTCATCTAGTCGGTTACCTGAAAATAAGTTTGATGGGTATCATGTTTCAGCACAATCATTACTTAAATTTAGAAATTATCTGAACAATGAAATTGATGCATGTATAAAGTCAAATGACGTCAATGGTTTGTTAAACATTTTGAATAGTGGTTTGGTAGTTTTAAATAAAAGAATATATTGGAATGAGAACAAAGAACTAAGAATACAAACAGTAAACTGGTTATTGCAAAAAACAGGCAAGCAACCAAATGAACTAATTGGCGCAGATTTCAGAGCTAATTCTCTTAGTGGTTTATTAACTTATTATTCTGGTAGTATCTACAAAGCCCTAACTGAATCAAATTACGCATACACTGAGCAAGAAATTCTAAACATGAATAACAATTTCGATTTATCTGCAAAAAAACTATATCCTTGGGAATTAAACAATTCTCCCGCTAGTTTATTCAATTCAAAACAAATGAGAATCTGTGCGATAAACTGGTTATTGCAAAAAACTGGCAAACAACCAAGTGAGTTATCTAGTGCAGATTTTCATAATAATTCCCTTAGGGGTTTAATTGATCGTTATTCTAACAGTTTGTACAATGCATTAATTGAATCAAATTACGCATATACTGAGCAAGAAATTCTAAACATGAATAACAATTTCATTTTATCTGCAAAAAAAGTATATCCTTGGGAATTAAATAACTCACCTAGGGGTCTTTTTGACTCAAAAGAGATGAGACTCTGTGCGCTAAACTGGTTATTGCAAAAAACAGGCAAAGAACCAAATGAACTATCTTATGCAGATTTTGAAAATAATTCTCTTTTCAGTTTACTTAACCGTTATTTCCATAGCCCCTACAATGCTTTAGTTGAATCAGGTTATGCATACACAAACCAAGAAGTTCTGGATATGAACAACAATTTTGATTTATCCGCAAAAAAACTATATCCTTGGGAATTAACTAATTCACCTCAAGGTTTTTTCGAATCACAACAAATGAGGATTTGTGCGCTAAACTGGTTATTGCAAAAATCGGGAAAAAAACCATCCAAGTTATCAAGAGAAGATTTTCTAAACAATTCTCTTGGAGGTTTGATTCAGACTTATTATTCTGGTAGCCCCTACAAAGCTTTAGTTGAATCAGGACATGCATACTCAGAACAAGAAATTCTAAACATGAATAACAATTTCGTTTTATCTGCAAAAAAAATATATCCTTGGGAATTAAACGTTTCCCCTCTAGGTATTTTTGACTCACAACAAATGAGAATCTGTGCGCTAAACTGGTTATTGCAAAAATCGGGAAAAAAACCATCCAAGTTATCAAGAGAAGATTTTCTAAACAATTCTCTTGGAGGTTTAATCGATCATAATTATTATGGTAGTCCTTACAAAGCCCTAGTTGAATCAGGTTATGCATACACAAACCAAGAAGTTCTAGAAATGAACAACATATTTGATTTATCTGCAAAAAAAATATATCCTTGGGAATTAAGTATTACTCCAAAAAACCTATTTGATTCAAAAGAAATGAGAATTTGTGCAGTGAACTGGTTATTGCAAAAATCGGGAAAAAAACCATCCGAGGTATCGCAAGAAGATTTTCGTAATAATTCTCTTGGAGGTTTAATCGATCATAATTATTATGGTAGTCCTTACAAAGCCCTAGTTGAATCAGGTTATGCATACACAAACCAAGAAGTTCTAGAAATGAACAACATATTTGATTTATCTGCAAAAAAATTATATCCTTGGGAATTAAATAATAATCCGAAAAATCTATTCGATTCAAAAGAAATGAGACTCTGTGCGCTAAACTGGTTATTGCAAAAAACAGGCAAACAACCAAGCAAACTAACTAGCGCAGATTTCAGCAAAAACTCGTTATATGGGTTATTTTCAACTCATTATTCTCTAGATGTTCAAATGGTTATAGAAGAATTGAATAATGCTCAAACACAAAATTCTTCAACCAAAACTAACAATTCATCCGATATAAGTAATCTTTTTTTGAATATAGAAAAAATTAGGAGTTCTCTTCGCGCATATGGATTAAGTTTAGAAAATGAATTTTCCAATCCGATCGAAATCAGATTATTCGGTACTAAATTATGTGATGTTCCCTCCAATCAATTTTTCACATTCTATGAACAAATTATAAAATTACATGAAAATTTTGCAGAACCTGTTTATTCTACTAATTACATTGACGGTAAAGAAATAAGTAGATTAGATGGTTATTACTCAGTAGCTGACTATGGGATATCTCCATTAAGAAATATGCAATTTTCTTATGATCTGTGGTCAAAAACAAATACTGGCAACGTTGTAGATTTTCTTAAAGCAGTCAACGAATCCGGTTTTCCGCACGTAATATATTCAAACATGCATGATGTAAAAAAACTCATAAACTCCAAATTTGAAGGTGCAGAAATACTCTCTTCAAAGCAAAATATAATTCAATATGGTGGCACAAAAGATGTTTTTGAAGTAAATATAAAATTAAATAATGGCAAAATAAAATCTGTAATATTAAAATTTGAAGAATATCCAAGTAGACTATAATTATCCCTTAAAATTCTCACGCCAAAAGAATGAAAAGTTGATGCTGTTATATTTGTTTTACCAATTAATTTTAAAATACGTTCTTTCATTTCAGTTGCAGCTTTATTAGTAAATGTAATAGCAAGTATATTATATGGATTAATATTATATTCTTGTATTAAATAAGCAATACGAGTAGTTAATACTTTTGTTTTACCAGTCCCAGCTCCTGCAACCAATAAAAGAGGAGATT